>DAISHL010000017.1:0-14459 GCA_036822555.1 Bacteroidota bacterium
ATGACATTATTTTTTTACTATTTAATCAAAATTACACATAAACACAAACATTTTGACTACAAAAACCAAAAAATTACCGATTAAAAGATGTTAGTTGTATTAAACCTTGGCGGATGACGCAAGTCAAATGTTAAATGGATGGCTTTTATTTTGCTTTATCACAATTTGAATTAACTTTATAATACATATAAATCATATGAAAAAATCGATCATTGCATTGGCTATATTAACTGCAGGATTGCAGTTAAAAGCACAGGAAACAGATACTTGGCGCTGGGGCATTCAACTAGGCGCACAGGGAAATACATCTGAATATGCTGGTGGCAGCAGTGATGCCCATGCCAGATTCCATCAGAACGAATTTGGCTCAGGAGCAATTGATTTTATTGGTCGTTATGACTTTAATAACCATTGGAAAATTGAGACCGGACTTGGTTTCAGTGCCATAGGATTTGAATACGCACTGGCAGAGAACTATTCATTGATCAATCCGATGAATAGATTCTCATCAATACGCTCAAGTGCCGGAACATTTCAAATACCTATGATGGTTTCATACAAATTCAACCCAAACTGTAAGAACTGGAAATGGTTTGTAAGTGGTGGATTTGCAAGTGTATTTCAGGGTGCAAGCACAAATTATAGTGAGTTTACCAAAACAAATGATGGCCCTTCAAATATTATTTATTTGAACCAAACAACAGAGGTAAAAGGTGGCGCAAATCTACATTTACGTTTTTCTGCAGGAAGGGAAAAGGTATTTCAGTCGGGCAGGATCTTTAGCTGGGCGTTTATCTGGAATGCCGGATTTACAGAAATGGCAAAATCAACGGTTAAATACACTATCGACAACCAATTGTATGAGCATCAATTCTCAAACAACGGGAATTACTTTGGTTTCCGATTGGCTTATTTCTTTAAGCCACTGAACAAAGTACCTGAAACAAAAGCAAAATAATTCATCCGTATCAACACAAAAAAGGGAGGCTACAAACCTCCCTTTTTTTATTGATCAGTTTTAATGACCCTTGTTCTTTGCACTAAGCCGGATCGCATATGCAATTGGCAAATATAAACGCCATTCTGAAGCGTGCTTAGATCCAGTTCCGTTACAACATCATTACTTAAGGTTGAAGTTAGCATTGTTCTGCCGCGAATGTCTATGATCTCTATTAAATCAACAGCCATGCTTTTATCGATTTCAAAGGATAGTTTGCCTGTGGTTGGATTTGGATATACCGATATAGCTTTGGTTTGCTCGGTTGCATCTATTCCAACGTTTATAGAATAGCCCATGGAAAATGTGGTACATGCAACACATCCGGCCAGATCTTCTACACACACAGTGTGGGAACCAACACATACGCTGGCATTTGGAAAAGTGGCAAGACCAACGTTATTTCCATCGATCAAAACTGTTGGTGTGTTAGGCGAGGGAATGTAGCCTCCTGTCCATTCGATATACAATATTCATTCGCAAAAGGAAGGACATACGGCCGGAACAATAGTGGGTGTTGTTACAACCAATGGGGCGGTGGAGGTTATAGGGACCTGCAAGAATTCGTAGCCCACCAATACCATTGAGGAGTTATAGAAACTGATGGTGTAATCTGTGGCACATGCACAAATATTATTGAGAGTGATGGTATTACCACTTGAGCTTTGCAAGGTGCTGTTAGGGCATGATGATGAGTTTGCCAAAACAGCCGTAAATGGCCCGGTAGCGGTAGTTGAGGTATAAATGGCGGTGCCATTACACGCATTGAAACATTTTGGTTGTTCCATGCTGCTCAATACAAAATTTTGTGCTTTTACAGATGTAAAGAACACAAGGCATAAAGCTATCAGTAGTGATCTCATATTAATCTATTGTTGCAATTACCTTCAGCTCAATTGCAATTGGCGTTGGTAATTTGTTTATTTCAAGCGTGGTCCTGCATGGAGGATTGTCCTTAAAGTAATCTGCCCAAATCTTGTTATATATCGGGAAATCATCCTTCATGTTGGTCAAAAAAACAGTAACATCAATGATCTTGTCCCAACTGCTACCTGAATCTTCCAGAATGTATTTGATGTTCTGAAATACGCTGTGACACTGTTTCGCAATATCATAACTGATGATGTTCCCGTTTGCGTCTAATTCAACACCGGGTATTTTTTTTGTGCCGCGTTCACGAGGTCCAACACCGCTCAGAAATAGTAAATTACCAACCCTGCGGGCGTGAGGATACAAGCCAACCGGTTCAGGAGCCTTTGAAGATTCTATTTTTTCAGATGACATAAGTTGTAGTATTATACGTTCAAATTTAACCAAATGTTGCATACAAATGCCCTTATTTTTTGAACCGCTGGGTATACATACAATTGACAAAATAAACTACATGACCAATGAATGCAGTAAATAAATATGTATTTTTAAAGGGTGATAGAAGCAATTGAATCAATAGACAGAGCCTTGTTCCTGACCATCAATGGAGCCCACTCTCCTTTTATGGATCAGGTGATGTGGGTCATCAGCAATGATTTTTTCATATATCCTTTCATCGCTATTTTTTTGTTTGCAACCTTCAAGTACATCAGTGGAAAGCAAACAGCAATGTTGTTGTTGGGAATAGGGTTTTGCGTAGCTACTGCCGATCTTTCAACGAACATGATCAAGCATGCTGTGAAACGTTATAGACCAAGTCATAATATAGAATTAAAGGACAAAGTACATACAGTGAATGATTATAAAGGGGGGCAGTATGGTTTTTTCTCAAGCCATGCTGCCAATACAATGGCCATTACCCTATTGATGTTCCTGAATAGTGCCGGGATATTTAAAAGGAAATATGCCTGGTTCATGTTTATGCTTCCTTTATTGATCGGGTATAGCAGAATTTATCTGGGGGTCCACTATCCTTTGGATATAATCACCGGTTTTGTAAATGGGATCATTGTGGCGCTGCTGGTCAATTGGCTTTTGCATAATTATTTAATGAAAAGGAAGCAAGACAAACATATATGAAGAGACGATATCCTATAGTGATCTTTCAATTCTTGCTGTTCCTTGGTTTTGCCCAATTGCCTGAAACAGATATATGGTTGTTTGAAATTGAAAATGTTACTCTTCCAACCGTTAAGAAAGGTCGGAACATAACAGCCCGCCCAGGATATGATAATCAGCCCTCGTTCTCTTCAGATGGCAAACGTGTGTATTATACAGCAGTGAAAGAAGACAAGCAGGCGGATATTTTTGCTTACTCGATCTCGTCGCAGAAAACAAACCAGATCACACATACCGGCGAAAGTGAATACTCTCCTGCCGAATCACCCATTGAACCGCTACTTTCAACTGTAACTGTGCGTAAGGACAGTTCTCAGGTCATACAATTGCTTGCCAAGCCTTCCTATACACCTTCTGCAACTGTATTGTCTGAGGTTGATTCGGTTGGTTATTATAATTTCCTGAATTCTGATACCGTTCTGTATTATAAGTTAACAGAACCACATAGCTTGCGATTTCATGTGATGTCTACAGGCGCAGACGGGTACATTTGCTCCTCTCCGTGCAGAACCTTTAAAACGATCAACAGACACTCCTTTGTATACGGCATAAAGGATAGCACATCCACCAGCTACTATATTTATGAGACCCTGTTGCAGCGTGCAAGACCACTTGCAACATATCAGGGTATTCATGAGGATATGTTCTGGCATGAGCAATGGGGGCTTTTGATCTCAGACGGAGCAAAGGTGATGAGGTATAATGAGAAAGATTCAGCATGGCAATTGCTGTTTGATCTTGGTTCCCAAGGCATTCAAAAGATCACACGCTTTTGTATTGACAAGCGCAATAAGTACATCGCTTTGGTAAATAATCTGTAATTGATACTTACGCTCATATATTTTTCAATCCTTACTTTTTTGATCTACAGAAATGGGTTCTTTGGTATTTTCAAGGATGCGGCCATTTCTAAAAAGTACTTTGCATTGGCATTTGTAATAAAGTGTTTGGCAATTCCTGTATTCTATTTTATTTACGAGATCAAGTATGGAGGAATTTCAAAATTTGATGCAGGTATTTATTTGGAAGATGCAAAACAGATACAGGCCATTGCCTTTGATTCACCTTTGAACTATCTCAAAGTATTGCTGGGCTGGCACGATGAATCAAAGTTAACCGAGCTTTATCAACAGCATATTGCCAACACCACCAATTGGGATGAGGGACTTTCATACAGACTTTTCTTCAACGATAACCGAAGCGTCATTCGTCTGCATTCCTTGTTTTATTTTTTGTCTTTCGGCAATTATTTTGTTCATGCATTGTTCTCTTGTTTTTTAAGTTTCATTGGAATCGCGCTAATTTACAGGAGCCTCAAGAGCTATTTTGAAGGCAAAGAACTCTGGTTATTGCTTTGTTTTATTGTGTTGCCAAATCTGTGGCTATTTACAGGCGCCTTATTGAAAGAGCCATTGGTGGTTTTTAATTTAGGGCTTATCTTTCTGTGTATTGACAAGATCTATAGCACAGGCTATTCAGTTGTGAAGAAGATAGGTTATGGCGTTTTGCTATTGTTTGTTTGTTATTATCTGAAACCGCAAGTTAGTGTTCCGGTTGCAATTTTCTTCGCTCTTTTCAGAATGTCAGAGCGTTTTGGAGGTAACAGAAAGATACTGCTGTATGCCTCGTCTTTGCTTCTTTTGTTCGTACTGTCGATCTTTTCCTTCCGTTACATAAAAGGTAGAGGTATAACAGACTTTCTGAACATTAAACAACGTGAATTCGTAGAGGTAATGAATGGAGGTTATTTTCTGAAAGATGAAGTGAAGTTTGTTCATTTACCGCACGACAGTTTATTGCTGATGAAAATTAAAGAGGGTGACAGTTTGAGATATTCCATCAAGGCTGGTTCAACATTTCATTACTGGCTCGACCGAGATCAGAGCATCAAGCATTTTTGTGCTAACAATGCTGATACGTCCACAAAGTACACATTGATCTATGAACTGATCCCTGCCAGATCTGGATTTATGATCGACTCTTTAACAACAGGTATTAAAGGGATCTTTCCAATAATGAAGAGTGTGGCCTATGGCCTGTTCCTTCCGTTAAAATTCAGCAGTGTGCTTGATGTGGCTGTCACATTGGAGCATCTTCTCCTTGCTTTTTGTTTGGTGGTGTCACTTGCAGGAGTATGGTATAAAAAGCAAAAATTACCGGTATTATTTTTTATTAGCATGGTGCTATTCTTCGCGTTCCTGTTTGGTTTTGCAACACCCAATACGGGCGCCATTGTACGTTACAGAAGTGTGGTAATGCCATTTTTATTGGCATCTGCAGTTTATATCCTAAAATTAAAGAATGACACCAAAACAGTTCGTAGCAAAGATTGAAACTATCTTGACAAAGCACGGCAATACAGGTAATGCCGAAGCCATGAGTAAATACATGAAGAATAATTTTCCTTTCCTGGGGATCAAAAAACCACTTCGTGCTGAGTTAAGTGTACCGGTGATAAAGGAAGTGAAAGAGTATGCTTCGGAGAGTTGGCTGGTCGAGACAGCGAACCTGTTATGGAAGAAAAAGGAAAGGGAATTTCACTATGTTGCCATTGAACTGCTTACCAGGTATCGCAGATCACTCACACCGGCATCCTTTAAAGCTATTGAAGATCTATTGGTGTCCAATTCATGGTGGGATAGTGTTGATGGCCTTACTGGTTGTGTGGTATCTCCGCTGGTGGCCACTTATCCTGAATTAAAGACGAGAATGCAAGCCTATATCACTGATCCTAACATGTGGTTGCGTCGTGTATCTATTATTCATCAGTTACCTTACCGAAAGAATACCGATCATGAGTTGCTTTTCAAGGCCTGCACGAAGAACATGCATGATCAGGAGTTCTTTATCAGAAAAGCCATTGGCTGGGCATTAAGGCAGTACGCGAAGACTGAACCTAAAGCGGTGTATTCATTTGTAGAAGCGAATAAAAATAGCTTGTCTGGCTTAAGCATCAGGGAGGCGTTAAAACACAAATAATTATAAAGGGTCTCTGAAATTTGCCTTATATTTATAGCTGAGGTTATGAGTTTATTCAGGAAAAAAAGTATAGATCAAATTCTTAAAACTGCCGGAGAGGAATCTCATCATGGTGGGCTGGCAAAACATTTAGGCGTAAAAGATCTAACTGCATTTGGTATAGCTGCCATCATTGGTGCAGGAATATTTTCTACGATCGGTAAAGCAAGTGCCGATGGTGGCCCAGGTGTTATCTTCCTGTTTATTTTTACAGCACTGGCTTGCAGTTTTGCTGCTTTTGCCTATGCCGAGTTTGCGTCTCTTGTTCCGGTGAGTGGAAGTGCGTATACATACAGTTATGTGGCCTTTGGTGAATTGTTCGCATGGATCATTGGTTGGGCGTTGATCATGGAGTATGCCATTGGAAATGTAACTGTGGCCATTTCATGGAGCGATTATTTTACAACACTGATCTCTAACATTAGCGATTACCGGCTGAATGAATGGTTATGCATGGATTATTTCACAGCTAAGGCTCATTATGAGCAAGCCTATACTATCATCGCCGGAGGAACAACTCTTGAACAATTAAGTGCCAATCCTGAAACATCATATCTCACGGAAGGATTTTTGGCATATGGAAGTGCGCCTTCCATTGCCGGATTAAAGATCATCTTTGATGCACCGGCTCTTTTGATAAATGTACTGATCACCATTCTTGTCTTCAGAGGCATCAAGGAAAGCCGAAATGCAAGCAATGCCATGGTTCTTGTGAAACTCGCCATAGTTTTGCTGGTGATCTTTGTGGGCGCGTTCTATGTTGATACAAAGAACTGGAGCCCTTTCTTTCCAAATGGCATCAAAGGTCTGTTAAGCGGCATCAGTGCTGTTTTCTTTGCTTACATTGGGTTTGATGCGATATCAACCACTGCCGAAGAGTGTAAGGACCCTCAACGCGATCTTCCCAAAGGTATTTTGTATTCTATTGTCATCTGTACAGTATTGTATGTTGCCATTGCCCTGGTAATTACAGGTATGGTCAATTACAGCGAGCTTAAGGTTGCTGATCCGCTTGCCTTTGTGTTTGAAAAGGTGAAGGACCTTCAATGGCTTGCCGGCGTAATTGCTATAAGTGCTGTAGTGGCTATGGCAAGTGTTATGCTTGTGTTTCAGCTTGGTCAACCGCGCATATGGATGGCCATGAGTCGTGATGGGTTGTTGCCACCGGCCTTTGCCAGAATTCATCCTAAATTTAAAACACCAGGGTTCTCAACTATTTTCACTGGATTAATGGTAGCCATACCTATCTTTTTTGTGGATATAAATATGGTAACTGATATTTGTTCTGCAGGAACCTTGTTCGCATTCATTCTCGTTTGCGCCGGGGTGTTAAAGTTAAGGGCAGAGCACAAAGACTATAATCCTAAATTCAAGGCCCCGTATGTGAATGCTAAATTCATAATGCCGGCGTTATTTGTGCTAACGCTAGTTCTCATGTTCGTATTCGATATGGAAACAGTGAACTACTATCTGAAGTTTGAATCTGCAAAGGCCTTCTTTACTAAACTACCGGTATATACTTTTTTAATTGGGTTCGCGGTTCTAAGTTATTTGTCATTTAAACATAACTTCTCGCTTATTCCGGCATTAGGGCTCATTTGTTGTTTCTACATGTTATCACAACTTGGATACAAGAATTGGTTATATTTTATCGTATGGCTGATCATAGGCCTTGTGATCTATTTCTTATATGGTCACAAACACAGTAAACTCGCATCTGCAAAATAAATGTTATGATTGTATTGGTAACAGGAGCAACCTCAGGCATTGGAAGATCAACTGCCGAAATCTTTGCAAAGAACGGACATGACCTTATCATCACCGGGAGACGCAAAGAAAGACTTCAGGAATTCTCAGATCATCTCAGAAGGTCATATGGCGTGCGCGTGCACGACCTTTGTTTTGATGTAAGACAGTTGAAAGAGGTGGAAGTTGCTGTTGCCGGAATACCAAAGGACTTTAAAGACATAGACATCCTGGTAAATAACGCCGGCTTGGCTGCAGGATTGTCTCCGATACAGGATGGAAGCATCGACCATTGGGAGCGTATGATAGACACGAACATCAAAGGCTTACTGTACATGACCAAAGAGATATGCAAAGGGATGATCGCGCGGAAAAAGGGGCACATCATTAACATTGGATCCATTGCGGGCAAGGAAGTGTATGCGAATGGCAATGTATATTGTGCTACAAAACATGCAGTGGACGCCTTGAACAAAGGTATGCGAATAGATCTGTTGCCACATGGCATTAAGGTCAGCGCCATAAATCCGGGAATGGTAGAAACGGAGTTCAGTATCGTTCGCTTTGATGGAGACTCAGACCGTGCAAAGAAAGTGTATGAAGGTATGAAACCTTTAAGCCCCGAAGATATTGCCGAAACTATTTATTGGGTTGCCAACAGGCCCGCGCATGTGAACATTAACGATGTTATCATTATGCCTACAGTGCAAGCCAGCGCTACAAATGTTATCAGAAATACCTGATGTTCACAGTGCCGCATAGATTAAATATATTGATCACTCTATTGATCTGTGCGTCGTTTGTCTCTTTTGCGGGCAATCCTCCTTCACGAGGAAAGGAATCATTCACACGCATTGGCATTGCGCCTGTGATCAATTTTTACTCACTTCAAACAAAGCATGCTATCGATCCAAGATCTCGAATGAGCTTTTCTGCATTCGTAAAAAAAGAATGGAGCATGGACCGTTCAAACAAAACATTTTTTTCAGTTGGTCTCGAATACTTCATTCATGGTGTGAATTACCGGTCCTATTATTTCGCACAGGACACTTTGCAATTGTACGATACAAGTTTTTCATATACCTATCGCTCCTATATTCATGAGCTTCAGTTGCCGCTCCAAGTGAAATTTGCTTTTAACAGTACCACCAATAGTTTATTCTCTCCATACGTAACCATTGGTTATCATTTACGTTATCTGCTTTCATCGGTAGTTAAGGTGGAGCAGGATGGGAATGTGGTAAGCAATAAAGCAGTTGACATGAAATTCAAGAATCCCTTCTTAACATCTCGAATGAATTCAGCTGTTGGCATAGCCATTGGCTTCCAAAGCAACAGAACCCGCACCAATGGCACCACATTTTTTGTGGAGGCAGCGTATAAATATGGATTTTCGCCATACTTCTTCAAAGAGAGTTACAGTGCGTCTTCTGTATATATAAACTCAATGCATTTGGGACTGAATATAGGCATTGGGTTCTGATGTTTGAGGTTTAAAGATTACCTTTGTTCTCGACTTGCAGAATTATTATCACATACTTGGATTGCAAAATTTTGCCTCAGCTGCAGAGATCAAAAATGCCTTCAGGAAATTGGCAAAGCTCTACCATCCCGATATTAATCCAAACAGCCAGGAGTATTTCAAGAATATAGTGAAAGCATACGAAGTACTTTCTGATAACTATCTGAGATCGCAATACGATTACAAACTGAAGTACCAGATCAGTCAATCACAACAACGTCAGCAATCCGGTTCAAAGAAAGAAGGAACAAAGTCGTATGATTTCACCGAGAAGGAATTAAAACGACGTCAGTATTACCAGGAACAGTATAAAAAGCAATACGAGCAAAGTCAGTCGCGTATGCAAAAGCAAGAGGTCATTGATGAACGCAAGATGAGCAATGAGTTCAGGAATATTTTGTTTGCAACGCCATTGGCAGTCCTGCTCATTATGTTCATTTTGAACGTATGGAGTAATAAGCCGCAAATAGAGGTGGTAAGTTATGAAGAGAAAGGCAATGAGCCAAAGAAGGAAATGGCCAAGCTGGAAAAACGTGTAATAACCGGCGAGGCACCTTATAGTATTTATTTTGGTGGCGCATACATTGATACAATAGCGGACAAGGCATTAAAAGTAAGGAATGAAACAGGCAAGGATATGTTGCTGATGTTGTTCAAGGGTAAAAGGTTTGTGAGGAGCATTTATGTGGAGCAAGGCTTCGAGGTTGAATTAAAGAGCATGCCAAAGGAAGTGAATGTATTCAGGGTTATGCAAGGGGAGGATTTTCAGTATACAACAGAACTTAAACAGGCCGGGGTATACGGTGCCTTTACAAAAGAATGCGTTTTTTACGGGTCTTCTAAAAAGTATGCGTTAGGCAATAAGAATACTATCCTTTACAGGGACCTGATCAAACAGGGCTTCAAGAAATTATCCGAAAAGGAATTTTTTACTGTGACAGATTAAATAAGATCGTTGCTTATTTTGCGCGGCACAATTCGTTCAATGGTTTTCCCTTTTGTGTTTATCTGAACTTTTGCTGAGGTCAGGTTCGCATCCTTAGGGTTTGGGAACTTATTTACACCGATCAATATCTGTTTGTTCTCCTTGTATTCTGCAATTAGATTATTAAGGTTGTTTTGGATCATGTTTTGTATGCTGCCATTCTTTAAACATGAAATGTATCCTCCCTGACCCTCTATCGATTTGAATTGTTCCCATGCTTTTTCAGCCAAAGCATGCGTTAGATTCTCAATGTAATAACTACCCGCAGAAATATCAGCTACCTTGTTCAGGTAACTTTCATCTTTGAGTATATGTTGTTGGTTCAAAGCAATACGCGAACTGAATTCATTTGCATCGGCAAACCCTTCGTCATAAGGCAATATACTAAAGCTGGTGCATCCGCCAATGATCCCACTCATGGCCTCAGTTGTGCTTCTTAGCATATTGTTGTAGGCATCCTTTTCACTTTTATTCAGTTGAGAAGTTTGTCCATGTATATGTATAGTGCCGCTAACCCCATACTGTTCCTGAAGTAATGCTGCTAAAAGCCTTAGTGCTCTTACCTTCGCGATCTCGTTGAAAAAATCACCTCCAATTGAAATATTGAATACAACATCTCTGTTGTTCAATGATCCTGCGGCTGTCAAATAAGTAAAATATTCGTTAAGGTGCGCTATTGTTATGGCCAGTTCATTCACCTGATTGGCACCTGCCTCCTGATAAAGATTCGCATTCACATGCAAATGCTTCAGATCTGAAATACTCTTCATGTCGCTTTCCTCATTGGCATGCCACTCGCCATACTTTGCAAAAAGACAAAGAGGATCAATATTCACAAAACATTTTACTTTACCATCAAATGCATTTACCTTGCCATATTGCTCTGACAGATCTTTAAGCACATGTAAAGAATTGTTGCTTAAAATGAATTGAGAGTACACATGATCCAAAGAAATGCCAGCGATCAATTTTTTAGTATCAATACTTTGATCAATTATAAAGATCAATCCATTGGCTCTCTTTTTAAACGCCTCAAGGGCCTTTTTATTAGCGGCTGTTTCATCAGTTACAACAATGGTCTCGCACACGTCCCAGTCACTTGAAAAGGTTATAGGTTCTGGTGCGTTTGATTGGTCTTCCAATGTGTAAAAAGGATTAACGGTAATACCGTTGCGGGTGTTCCATTGTAAAGCATTGAAATCAATGCCCTTCAGGTCTTTAACGATCTGATCTTTCCATTGTTGAGAGGAAATACCCTTGAACTCTGTAAATAATTTTTCCATCACTTAAAAGCTGTGTGCAATTTCTTTTTTAAGATATTCAATAGCTACCTCGCTCGGTAAACGCTTATCAAGTCCGGCCGCCACATTCAGAATGGTCATGGCTAACTCATTGCTTGGCGCATCTGACGCTACTTTGGTTGAGGAAATATTGATCAGTTTAATGGTTTCTTCTTTGGCAGTTTTTACCAACTCCCAGCTTCCTAAACTAAGGTAGATCTGTTGTGAGAGGTTGTGCTCATATTCAGTGCGAATGGTCTTAATAAGTTCAAGTTGCAACTGTTGCGCACTCATACCGCTTTTATTCACACGAACAACAATTGAATTCGGATTGATACGTTCGAGGTAAATGACCATACGTTCATAGGCTTGGATCTTTAATGGCAATACCACATTCTGGTTTGTCTTCCTTAGCTCATGCTCCAAACGTCTTTGCTCGTTGCCAAAAAAGCTTTTTATAACCAAATAAACAGAAACAAAAACGGCAGCAGCCGGTAAAATGATCTTTAAAAGTTCTGCTATTATTTCCATAATTGATTGATTTATAGGTTGATTTGAATTCGAAGCCTTTATTTATCGGCCTTTAAATTTCGCATTAATTATTGATTTATAAAAATTTGAATGAACTTATGGAATCCTCATTTATTTGCATCTTTAAGTAAAGCATTAGTATGAAGAAGAAGTCTTTTTTAAGCATTTTTCTCCTGTTCATCGGGGGATTTGGGTTTGCATTACCAATTTTAATTAAAGTATATAATTCTATGTCGCCAATTGGTTACTCAAAATCAGACCCTTACCAAAAATTATGGAAGAAGGTAGATAGTTGTCAGAACAAAGGTCTTACCGAATCGGCTCTCAAGGTTGTGGAGATCATTTATGCGAAAGCAAAGGAAGAGAATAATGCCTCTCAGTTTGTTAAGGCTGTGATCCATCGTATGAAATTTAAACAATACAAGGAGGAATTCTCGCTGGAGAAGAACATCAATGAATTAACTGCTGAGGTTAAGAATTCCAGGTTTCCAGTAAAACCTGTATTGCAAAGCCTTTTAGCCGATGCCTACTGGCAGTATTTCAATAATAACCGATGGAAATTTTACAATAGAAGCCAAACGGTAAACTTTAAGAATGATGATATTGAAACTTGGGATCTGAAGACCATCACTTATGAGGTCATTAGAAATTATAAAGAAAGTATTGCCAATGCCGACAGTTTAAAGGCTACAAAGGTTGATGTATTTGATGAAGTGATCCATAAGGGTACCAACGATTGCAGGAACTGGCGGCCAACACTCTATGATTTTCTTGCACACCGAGCTCTCGCCTTCTTATCGAATACCGAACCCGACGTGCAACGTCCTGCCGCACGCTTTACTGTGAATGATGATTCATTCCTGTCGAATACTGAATCGTTTGCTTCATTGAAGCTCACAAACCCGTCGGATAGCCTCGAAACTAAATATTATGCTTTGCAATTATTGCAGGACATGGTGCGTTTTCATTTAAAGGATAGCAAGCCTGATGCCTTGATGGATGTGGAGCTTTACCGACTGGACTACATCTACGGTCAGATGCAGAACCCCAAGAAAGACACGCTCTATTTCAAGGCATTGAATGAATTGCAACAAAAGTTCGTAAGTAGTAAACGTGTTTCTGAGATCGAATACAGGATCGCAAACTGGTATAGTACCAAAGCAGAGCAATATCAACCATTGGAGGGCGATGCATTCAAGTGGCATAAAAAGAAAGCTAAGGATTTGTGCGAAGAAACCATCAGAAAATATCCTGAGACCTACGGTGCATTGCAATGCCAGAATTTGATCTATCAGATGCAGACAAAGCAGCTGAACATTAGTATCGAAGAAGTGAATGAGCCTGCAAAACCATTCAGGGCGCTGATATCTTATGCAAATATCCAAAAGTTGCATTTTAAGATCGTGAAAACATCTCATCAGGAGTTGCGGAAGATCTATAGGAATGATTGGGGAGAGAAATTGTACAATGCTTTGAATAAACTGCCTTTGGTTAAAACTTTTACAACTTCTGTAATTGATGATGGCGACATGCAAAAGCATAATATGGAAGTAGTAATGCCTGAGTTGCCAAATGGGCATTATGTGATCATTTCTTCACTGAATCCTGACTTTAAGTACTCGAACAATATGGTATCTTATGCTCAATGCATTGTTTCAAATATTGCTTCGATGGAGCGCAGGAGAGAGGACGATGGATCCTATGATATCTATGCCTAGAACAGTCAGACCGGGGAAACATTAAAGAATATGAAAGTGCAAATGAGATATGAGAAATATGATTACTCAGACAGGGATTACAAATTCATCAAGGGAGATCTTCTTCAAACCGATGCGAATGGCTATTTGAATATTGCGCCAAAGAGTAAATATGAGAACAATAGTTTTTATCTGGAATACATCAATGGCGATGACAGTTACTACAACAATAACTCGTATTACACTTATACACCACATCATTATGATCAGGTACGTATCAATACGCATTTCTTTTTAGACAGGGCGATCTATCGTCCCGGACAAACTGTGTATTTCAAGGGTATTGTGCTGGAATCTGTGAACAATAAGAATCCACACATTAAACCAAATTATCCTGTAACAGTTACATTTTATGATGTGAACTACCAAAAGGTGTCTTCGTTGCAGCTTACTTCAAACGAATTTGGTTCAATACAGGGGTCGTTCATAGCCCCTCAGGGATTATTGAATGGCCAAATGCATATCAGCGACGGACACGGAACGGTTTATTTTAGTGTTGAAGAGTATAAACGACCAAAGTTTGAAACAAATTTTGAGCCTGTTAAAGGTTCATTTAAACTGAATGATGAGGGGG
>DAISHL010000018.1:0-14399 GCA_036822555.1 Bacteroidota bacterium
CCCCTCCATTTTAAAAACCACATCCCACGATTTATCGTAAGTTAAATTTCTACTCAGCACGAGTAGTCGATATATGGATTCTTCTTCTTCATTAATTTATTTTAATACCCAAATCTTAGGATGATTAGAGTAATTGCTTTCGGTGTTATATTCCACAACCATCTCTTCCATTAAAGAGTATAATTGGTGTTTCCCTTTTGGAATAGCAATTTGCCCTCTCTGACAGATAACTCTTACAGTAGCTTTTGATTTTTTTATAGAATCTAATACTTGAACTAAATTTTCTTTAATCGAAATATCAGTTGTTTGAGAAAAGTGTAAAGCTACAGGAATAGATAGAAGGGTATCTAAATCTAATGAATAAGTCAATGCTAACGCCTTGGTTAATGAATAACCTTCGGGTGGCATAAGCATCTCACCATAATCGTGTCTATTTGATTTAGGATCAAGCATTTTTTAAACCGGATATGATATCATTATAAATCGTTTGCACATTTCTAAATCTAAAACCTAAATAGTATGTCTCTTTTTCAGTAGGAGAAATTCCGACGTAATTTATTATACGTTGAGCATTAGCAGGGTCATGAAGTCTTGATCTTTGTCTTCCTTTTATTGACAACTCTCTATGATTAATAAGGTCTTCCGCTTCCTTAGATAACTGATTTCCTGATTTCGTTATCTCCATCCACTTACTTATAAATTCTTTTGTTTTAGGGTGTGTTGGCAGCTTGCCCCACAAAACATCTAAGTTAAGACGTGACCAATCATAATATTTTATTGAATCTAAATAATCATTCATGATGTCTTCAACATCTTCAATAAAGCCATCACTCCGGATTTTTTGAATTAAAAGATTATATAAAATAGCAGCACCCTTCATTAAGTTATTAAAATCAACAGCAAGCATTATATCACCTTTTACTTTATCCGGAACACTTGAAAGAGAAAGTAGGTCTTCGATTTTATTAAAATGATTTATTTCGATTTCATCTTTTAATATTAATTCCCATAGCGTATTTGGGCAGGAAGTAATTATTTTGTTTTTTAAAAACACCGCTTCTTCTTTTGTAAGGTTTATAGATAAACTATTTTGCCAATTTTCAGGGGGTGCAGGTACATTCATCCATGTTAGATGGACATTAGAAGAACTACTATCATCTTGAGTCTTATCACTTTTTAGCATCCTTGTACTTGAAGCTATTGTTTTATTTTTCTCTACGGCTTTAAGAAATCTAACATAGTCGTTTATTGAACCTCTGAAATTTTTGTTTAATATATTATACCTTTTTAAAGCATTCCAATAAATTGATGAAGGGAAGCGCTGTAATTTTGATTTACTTTCCTTGCCAATAATGCCTTTCTCGTCCCCTGCCATCAACAGTGAATCAATCATTTTGACTTCAATCTTTTTCAACTCAGAGTAAAAATTATCGAACTTCTTTTTCCTTTCAAGTTCTTGAATACACCATGGAATAATAAGGAAATATTTTGCTCTCGTATGGATTGTAGAAGTTCCGGGAAATAACAAATCAGATAAACCATCTCTTACTGTTCCAATTCCTAATTCGTCTACAACATCAGGAGAATCAAAAAAGCTTAAAATTGTGTCAATCTTTTTTCTGTGTTCCGGTGAAAAATCTATCCAACCAATTAATGACATTTATTCTGCTATTTATAAACTTTAAAAATACGATTTTAAAATTCAGAACAATGGAAGTCCGTCTCTTAGTGATTGAAATTACCAATACAGCCTTTAAAGGCAGTTAAAAGCTGTTACTAATCCGGAGGAATTATTTTGTGCTATACTTCGGAGTTGAATCCCAAACCAAGAAAGCATCTTCAAGCATGGGCATAGTTTTGCTCTGTGTTTTGTTATACCCCATATCCCCTTAAAATAGACGATTCATAGTGGTATTTGCCATTGAGTATGGCACTTATATTTTGAACGTGCAAGTTTATTCCTTTGATTTTTTCCCCTCAAAAAAAGAAAGTCGAATTCGCTACCACGTTCCCAAAAGTGTACCGTACTTCAAATAAAGCAAGTAATTAATCGGAGTATGAAAATTGAAAAGAGCGTGAAGATGGAAAGTGTTAATGGAAATAAAAAACACAAAAGGTTGAGCGTTGCTGAATTGAGAAAATGTAAAGGCTTTGAAAATATTTCTGATGCGGAAGCAGAAGAAACAATAATTGCTTTGGAAAAATTATCAATCCTGTTTTATGAATTATACATGAAACAAAAACATAGCAAGCAAAAACTAACAATTATAAAAGGAGGTGATCTTGATGGAGAACAACGAAGCGCTGCTTAAAAAATTTGCTAAAGGCAAAGGAGCAGCATTGAAAGATGAGTCTATTCAGAATTGCGTTATTTACACAAGGGTGAGTTCTAAAGAACAGATGGACACTAATCAAAGTTTGGAGTGGCAGAAAAAGTATTGCATGGATTACGCCATTAAAAACAAGTTGGACATTAAGGGTTATTTTGGAGGAACTTATGAAAGTGCGAAAAGCGATGAACGGAAAGAGTTTACTCGAATGCTAAAATTTGTAAAAGCGAGTAAAGAAAAAATCTCTTTCATTTTAGTTTATAGTTTAGATCGATTCAGTAGAACTGGAGATAGCGCAATTTTTATAGCGAGCGAATTAAAAAAGACCGGAGTAAGTATCATGGCTGTTACACAACCAATCGATACAAACTCTCACGCAGGAGCATTGCAACAAAACATCCAATTCATCTTTGGTAAATACGATAACGATTTACGAAGACAGAAAACGATTGATGGAATGCGAGAGAAATTATTAAGAGGCGAGTGGATTGGTAATGCACCAACAGGATATGCTTTTGTAAAAGGTGCGCCTACGCAAACCATTATCATTAGCGATAAAGGAGAAGCCATTAAGCAAGCTTTTATTTGGCGAGCTAATGGAATGACCTACGATCAAATTATTGAAAAATTAAAATGCTTGGGTATTAATATGCCTAAGCAGACCCTAGGCGGCATATTTTCGAACCCTTTTTATTGTGGGTTCATGTCGCACAACTTACTGAATGGCGAGGTAATTAAAGGAAAGCATCCTCCTTTAATTGATGAAGATTTATTTCTAAGAGCAAATGAACTCAAGAAAACGGATGGCTTCAAAGTCAATAAAGCCAATGATAACCTGCCATTGAAGGTATTTGTAAAAGATGCAGAAACTGGAGCCCCTTTCACCGGATATATCGTGAAGAAGAAGGGGCTTTATTATTATAAGGTAAATAGGATCGGAATTAAGGTAAACCGAAGCATTAAAATCATGCACGGCAAGTTTGAAGAATTGCTTTCAAATTATACGGTAAATTCTGCCTACGTGGAGCCTTTAGAAAAACAACTGCGTTATACTTGGGAGAACCTAACAGAAACCAGCACGAGCGAGAAAAAAGCCCTTTCTTTGAAACTTAACGAGGTTGAGGAGGAGTTCTATAATTTGCGTAAAAGACACGCAATTGGGTCTGTAAGTTTGGACATTTATGAGGAATTTTCGACTGAAATGAAGAAGCGTAAAGAGGGTATTATGGAGTCCCTTGAAAAGTTGGAACAAAAATTATCGAACCCTAAAGAATTGATAAATTTTAGCTGCCGATTATCGGCAAACCTCGCACCTGTGTGGGCTTCCGGGGACTATTACCAAAAACAAACCTTCCAAAATGTGGTATTCCCCTCCGGTTTGGTATATGACACGAAAATTGAGCATTATCGAACCCCTGAAGTAAATCGAGTGATTGCGCTAATTGCCGATTTATCAAAGGGTTTGGGGGAAATAAAAAAGCCGGACTTCTCAAATATTAAAGAGAAGTCCGGCGATGTACCCAGGATCGGGGTCGAACCGATATGGAGGTGAATCCACTGGTGTTTGAGACCAGCGCGTCTACCAATTCCGCCACCTGGGCATGTTTTGGGGTCACAAATCTATATTTTCTTTTACAAACCACCAAAAAAACTTGCCAAAACCATGCAAAATCGTATATTTGCACTCCTTAAAAAATTATGGAATCGCAGGTTAGATTATTTTCCGGAATTGCTTCTAATGCTTTGGCAGAGAAAATTGCTAAAGCTTATGGAAAAGACTTGGGTAAAGTGGCTCACTATCGCTTCAGCGACGGTGAATTACAAGCTTCTTACGAGGAAAGTATTCGCGGACAGAGTGTGTTCATTATACAGAGTACCATGCCGCCTGCTGATAACCTAATGGAATTGTTGTTGCTGATTGATGCTGCAAAGCGCGCCAGTGCAAGGCATATCATCCCCGTGATCCCCTATTTCGGTTACGCCCGTCAGGATCGTAAGGATCAGCCACGTGTTGCCATTGGTGCCAAGTTGGTTGCAGATATGTTGGCCGTTGCAGGTGCAACCAGGGTTATGACCATGGATCTTCATGCTGATCAAATTCAAGGGTTCTTTAACGTGCCTGTTGATCATTTGTATGCGTCTACTATTTTTCTTCCTTATATACAGTCTCTTCATTTGCCAAATCTTTCAATTGCTGCTCCTGACATGGGTGGTAGCAAGAGAGCCAATGCCTATGCCAAGCACTTGAATGCGGATCTTGTGATCTGCTATAAGCAACGCGCAAAAGCTAATGTGGTTGAAAAAATGACTGCCATTGGAGAGATCGAAGGAAAGAATATTGTTCTGGTGGACGACCTAGTGGATACAGGAGGAACCTTGTGCAAAGCGGCCGATATGATGATGGAGCGTGGAGCATTAAGCGTAAGGGCTGTATGTACACATCCTGTATTATCAGGTAAGGCCTATGAGAATATCGCAAACTCCAAATTAACGGAGTTGATCGTTACAGACACCATACCTTTGAAGCAGGAAAGTGAAAAAATTAAGGTGATAAGTGTGGCGGAATTGTTTGCAAAGGTGATCGATAGCGTTCATAATTATGAATCTATCAGTTCGAATTTTATAGTATAACCCGCATAACTAAAAACAGGATCAACAAAGCTGAAGCGGGCAGGGGAGTTGATTCACAAAAAGAAACAAAAAATGAAAACAGTATCTTTGAGCGGTTCGTTACGCACGAACGTAGGGAAAGCAGATGCTAATGCTTTAAGAGCAAAAGGCCAGATCCCATGTGTAATTTATGGTGGTGGTGAGCAAGTTCACTTCCCAGCTGATGAGCGTGAATTCAAAAACATCATCTACACTCCAAACACTAATATCGTTGAGATCACAGTGGATGGCAAATCATACAGAACAGTACTTCAAGAATCACAATTCCATAAAGTAACTGATAAGTTATTGCACGTTGATTTCCTTCAGATCGTTGATGGAAAACCGGTAACTGTTCAATTGCCTGTTAAAACCGTTGGTCAGTCAGAAGGTGTTAAAGCGGGTGGAAAATTGATGATCAAAATGCGTAAGGTAAAGGTGAGAGGGTTGATCAATAAATTACCTGAGCGTATTGAATTGAATATTGAGAATTTAGGAATTGGTAAATCTATTTCAGTTGGTGATATCAATATCGATGGAGTAACATTGTTACATACAAAGAATATCTCAGTAGTAAGTGTACAAACAACACGTAACGTGGCTGCTGTTGAAGAAGCTCCTAAGGCTGCTGCAACTCCTGCTGCTGCTGCCCCAGCTGCTAAGAAATAATTTTTTCATATTTCAAAGGATCCCCCATTCGCAATGTTTGGGGGATTTTTATTTTGTCATGTCGTACATTCAGTTTTTTCTTTTGAACGCTGCCACAGGGTTATTACTTCTTGGTGTAGCACTTTTGTTTCGAAAATTCCGGCCAAAATCAATTAATAGTTTGTACGGATACAGAACTGTTCGATCCATGAAAGATCAGAGTTCATGGGATCTCGCGCAGCATCATTCTTCAAAGCTGATGGTCAAAGGGTTCTTTTTTGTGTTGATGTTTCAATTGTTGCTAACTGCTGTTGCATATTTTGCAATTGAGTATCGTGGGACCCTTGCATTGATCAGTGTGTTCAGTATTATTCCAGTACTGATCTATACGGGCATTAGTACCGAGAAAGTGTTAAAGGAATTTCAGGTGAAGGACGTCACAGAGAAATAACACCCCACATGCGGCCGGTAATGCCTTTATCTCTCCTGTAACTGAAAAAATCATCTTCAAATGTGCACCTGTTCATTTTCCAGATCTGAGAAGGCTTTAGGCCATTTTCAGTCAACACAAACTCATTACAAGCAACCAGATCAATTGTATTCTCAGTAAGTAATTCTTTTGGAAATCCTGCTTGTTGGAATTGTTCAATAACTTCCTTGCCTACTTCAAATTTTTGTTTGGAAATGCCCTGACCGATCGCTACCTGAATGTGTTCTTTATTAGCACCTAATTCAAGCATTTTCAAAAGTGTTTTTTCAGCGATCTTGCCTACTGTGCCCCTCCATCCTGCGTGAGCTGCGCCAATTACATTATTCACCGGATCGTGAAACAGTAATGGATAGCAATCGGCAATACTAATGGCCAACACAAGTCCTTTGCTATTGCTAACGAGTGCATCTCCCTGATGCTGCCCAACAGATGCAACTACCACCTCTGTGCCATGAACCTGTTTTAAATTGCATAGCTTACTAGGATCAAGTCCAAGTTGATCGAGGGCAAGCTCCCTATTTTGCTGGATGTTGTTCGGATCATCATCAGACCCTCCAAGGTTTAAACTAGTGAATGCTCCCTTACTTACTCCGCCAATTCTGGTAGAGAAACCATGCTTACAAGTTATGTTCGGGGCACTGAGCCACATTACTGAATGTAGCTTAATTTCATCATGTTCGTGCGGCCTCGCTCTTTCATAGGCATGCTGGCGATATTCACCACCAGGTCATCTACCTTTACAAAGCCTTGTTGCTTGATGAAATCTTTAAGATCGTTGATCGTTTCATCAGTGCTTTCGTACTTATCATAGAAATAACCTCTTACACCCCAAACCAAACTAAGTGTGGTAAGCAGGTGAAGATTATCAGTGAAGATAAAAATATGTGCTTTTGGTCGGTGACTCGAAAGTTTGAATGCCGTGTAACCACTGTTGGTCATGCTAATGATGGCCTTCGCATCTGCTTGATGGCATAATGTACATGCATTGTAGCAAATACTGTCAGTGATATACGTGATCGTTTTTAATTGAGGGGCATGTTCTCGGTAGTAGATCGAATCTAATTCTTCAACCTGCTTAATGATGCGTCGCATGATCTCGATCACCTTTGACGGATATTTACCAACCGATGTTTCAGCACTTAGCATAACTGCATCAGCACCATCCATTACGGCATTTGCAACGTCATTTACTTCAGCACGAGTAGGTGTGTAATTGGTGATCATACTTTCCATCATTTGTGTTGCAATGATCACAGGCTTTGAATAATTCACGCATTTCTCAACGATCATTTTCTGCAACAATGGAACTTTTTCCATTGGCAACTCTACTCCAAGGTCACCACGCGCAACCATTATCCCGTCCGTAACATCAATGATGTTATCTATCTCTCTGATAGCTTCCGGTTTCTCAATTTTTGCGATCACTTTGGCACGTTTGCCTTTGTTCTTGATGATGTCTTTCAGTTCAACCACATCCGTAACGCTTCGTACAAAAGACAGTGCGATCCAGTCGAAATCATTTTCAAGGGCAAAGTCAAGATCACGAAGATCCTTAAGTGTTAAGCAAGGCAAAGAGATTTTTGTATTCGGCAGGTTCACGCCTTTTTTGGAGCTTAACGGACCTCCACTGATGATCGTACACCTTACTTCATCTTTTCCGTTGGTGTCATTCACTTTCAGGTGTATCTTTCCATCATCAATAAGTACAAGCTCTCCGGCCTTTACATCTTGTGGAAAATTAGGGTACGTTATATAAACACGTTCGGCATCACCTTCACATTCTTTGGTGGTGATCACAATTTCTTTTCCGTTCTCCAGCATGGCCAGATTGTCCTTAACAACACCAATGCGAAGTTTAGGACCCTGCAGATCACCAAGGATACCAACGTGACGGTTCAGCTTCTTGTTAAGGGTGCGAATGTTGTGTATCGTTTTTTTAACAGCTTCATAATCTCCATGGGAAAAATTGATACGACTAATATCTAGTCCGCAACGCATCATCTCTTCCAGCACCGCGATATCTTCGGTAGCCGGACCCATGGTAGCAACAATTTTAGTTCTGTTAAATGAGTTCATATGTAATTCTTGAATTTAAACTTTAAAGATAACAAATTAGTTGAATGATGTATATTTGCTAACCATTAAAAAACCATAAAGAAATGCCCGGAAAACTTGAGAAATTTGCAGACTTTGAACGATTTGAGAATTGCTTTTCATTTGCATTTGAGGAAATTCCACAAGGATTTGGCATGAAAGGGAAGTGGCGTGAACTATTCTTTAAGAATAACAATCCTATATTGTTAGAATTGGGGTGTGGGAAGGGAGAGTACACAGTAGGTCTTGGTAGGGAATACAAGGAAAAGACCTTTATTGGTGTGGATGTAAAAGGCAACAGGATATGGACCGGAGCCAAGTATGCATTGGAAAACAAACTCACAAACATTGCTTTTTTACGCACTCGTATAGATTTTATTGAGAATTGTTTTGATACAGGAGAGGTTGACGAGATCTGGATCACTTTTCCTGATCCGCAGCCTCAAAGTCCCCGTGCAAGAAAGCGCTTGACGAATCAGCGATTCTTAGACAGGTATAAAAAAATAATCAAGCCGAACGGGATCATTCATCTGAAAACAGACAGTACAAGTTTGTATGAATATACACTTGAAGTGATCAACGAACACAAACACGAGTTGATATGGCAAACCAATGATCTTTATAAGAATTGTCCGGATGACAGAAAAGAGCTCATCAACATCAAAACGTATTACGAGAACTTATTTCACAGCAGAGGAGAGGATATCAAGTATATTTCCTTTCGGTTGAAATAATTATTTTCTTTCCTGACACAACTCCACCAGAACGCCATTGGTGCTTTTTGGGTGTAAGAAACAAATGAGTTTGTTGTCGGCACCTTCCTTAGGTGTTTGGTTAATGAGTTCGAATCCTTCCGCCTTTAATCGTTCCATTTCGGCATGAATATCATCAACCTCGTAGGCTATATGATGAATGCCTTCTCCTTTTTTTTCAATGAATTTTGCAATGGCGCTTGATTCTGTTTTTGCTTCGAGCAATTCAATTTTAGTTTCACCAAGCAGAAAGAAAGATGTGCTAACACCTTCGCTTTCTACAGCTTCGATCTTATAATGATCCTTTCCAAAGAGTTTAGCGAATAATTCATTGGATCTGTTCAGATCCTTAACTGCGATTCCAATATGTTCTATTTTCTTAAGCATCTTTCTTTTTAAGTTGATGGTAAATGGTATAGCCGGTATATGCTCCGGCCACATAAACTAACAGTGCCGTAAGTGTAAACCAAACAGGGTGAGGTATCAAAACAAGGTTAATAAGGCCCAAAAGTGTTAATACAACGCCTACGCCAATCGCAGGAAGTTTATCCTTAGTGCCTATCACGGCTGAAGCGATCATTCCGCCAACAAATGCGCCAAGAAATGCACCAACCTGAACCAGTACCAATGCCAGAAAAGGGGCCTCAGCCATTAATGTTTTCAATTGTTCAGGGTCATTAGGGTTTAGGCCTTCGGGTGGAGGATTCAGGGTGTGGCTAAGGCCTTCAGAAAGAAAAATAACAAGTACAGACACTATGCATCCTGCCAAAACAGCAATAATTCGTTTCATTTCCCTTCTTTTCGTACAAAGTACGCATAAAATGAGTGTTTTACCAAGATTTTTATTATCTTTACACATCAAAAAAATCAAATCATGATACCTGCATTTATTTTAGGGATTTTGGGTGGTCTGGGTGCACCAGAGATCATCATTATTTTAGTGATCATTTTGTTAATGTTCGGAGGTAAGAAAATTCCGGAATTAATGAAGGGACTAGGTCGTGGTGTGAAGGAATTTAAAGATGCCAGTAAGGGTGAAAGCACTCCTACAGAGATCGAAAAAAAATAACATTTCCAAATCTATAACAGAGCGTTATTCTTATAAGGGTAACGCTTTTATTGTTTAATGTAATCCTGTTTTTGTGTATACTTTTTCAACTATAAAAAACCTTCAAGCTGATCTCAAGCATGGCAAAACAACTTGTGTGTCTCTGGTGAACGAATGTTTGGCTGCGATTGAACAAAAGAAACATTTGAATATTTTTTTAGAAGCATTTGCACAAAGTGCTTTAGAAAAAGCCAAATCAGTTGATGAAAGAATTAAACAGGGAGTGGCCGGAAGACTTGCTGGTGTCGTAGTGGCCTTGAAAGATAATATTTGTTACAAAGGCCATAAGGTGTCTGCATCTTCTAAGATTCTCGAAGGGTTTGAATCTTTGTATTCCTCTACAGTTGTTGAGAGATTATTGGCAGAGGATGCTATAATCATTGGCAGATGTTATAACGATGAGTTTGCCATGGGGTCAAGCAACGAGAACTCTGCCTATGGTAAAGTGTTGAATCCCTTGAATGAGAATACGGTTCCGGGTGGTTCCTCCGGAGGTTCTGCAGCAGCAGTAGCCGCAAGATTATGTCATGTGGCCATGGGGTCTGATACGGGAGGTTCTATCAGACAGCCAGCATCCTTCACAGGTACTGTAGGGATAAAGCCAACTTATGGCAGGGTATCACGCTGGGGGCTCATCGCCTATGCTTCTTCCTTTGATCAGATAGGGCCTATCACTCATACAGTAGAAGACAATGCTTTGATCATGGAAGTGATCGCCGGCATGGATGATTATGATTCTACTGCCTCACAAAAACCAGTGGATGATTATTCACACAAACTTGGGCAAGAAAAGAAGTACCGTATTGCCTACGTAAGAGAATGTGTAGAGGCTGACGGACTCGATCCTGAAGTTAAGGCCAGTGTTCTTGAGAAGATAGAAGCCTTAAGGGCCAATGGTCATACAGTTAGCGAAGTGAGCTTCCCATATTTGGATTATCTGGTACCGGTATATTACGTGCTCACCACAGCAGAGGCGTCATCTAATCTGTCGCGTTTCGACGGTATTCATTTTGGATACAGAAGCAAGAATGCAACAGATCTTGAAAGTACCTATAAAAAATCGCGCAGCGAAGGCTTTGGTAAGGAAGTGAAACGACGTATCATGCTTGGAACATTTGTGTTGAGCGCCGGATACTATGATGCCTATTATGCAAAAGGACAAAAGGTGCGCAGATTGATACAAGATAAAACCCTTGAGATCCTTAATGCATATGATTTTATTCTAACTCCTACAACTCCGGGCACAGCATTTGAGTTTGGAAAAAATAGCGCCGACCCAATTAAAATGTATCTTGAGGATATATTTACGGTGCAGGCCCCTATTGCCGGTGTTCCTGCGATCTCAGTACCTTGTGGAATACACAGCAATGGTTTGCCAATGGGTATACAGTTGATGGCAAATTATTTTGAAGAGGCTAAGTTATACGACATGGCTCAGAAGATCGAAAAACTTTAATCGCGTTGTTTTAAAAGAACAATGTTATTGTTCTTATCCTTCAACAACTGGATCTTTGGTTCAGTCTGTATCAATACCTTGAATTTGTATTCTTGTTTATTGTAATTGAATTCAAGCACACGTTTGCCAGTGTTGTATTTATAGCTCAATGTGGTTTTATTGGTATTTGTCACAATAGATAGCGAATCATTACTGAATTGCATTTGAAAACCTTGAATGCTGGCGTTGTTGTCCTTTAGTTCGAACGGACAGATACTGCAATTTCGAATGCTGCTTTCCGTTACTTGTTCAGAGACGCAACTCGCGTCCCACT
The DNA here is from genome assembly GCA_036822555.1 of Bacteroidota bacterium. Classification (GTDB taxonomy): domain Bacteria; phylum Bacteroidota; class Bacteroidia; order B-17B0; family Aurantibacillaceae; genus Aurantibacillus. The sequence goes on from DAISHL010000018.1 coordinate 11,841, forward strand.
TGCCCAAAAGATCATTTTGAGCGTTAATAAAAAGCGTTGACAATAATAGAAACATGAAGGTAACTGCAGATCTTTTCATATGTTGAGGTTTTAAATGTGTCAGTTCCAGTATTATGCTTTTTCTTCTTCTTCCTCGTCTATTTCAATTAAAGCAGGATCAGTGATCTCTTTTCGCAATTGTTTGTTATTGATCGATAATAATATCGCCGGTAATAAAATGAGATTTGTGAGTAAAGAGATCAGCAAGGTTAGTGAAACCAATACACCAAGTGCGGCCGTGCCACCAAAACTTGAGGCAGAGAAGATCGCAAATCCGAAAAACAAGATCACGGCTGTGTAAACCATACTTAAGCCGGTTTCTCGAATTGCAGCAGAAATGGAGGCATCTGCGTTGTTCTTTAATTTTTTAAGTTCCTGTCTGTATTTAGAGAGGAAGTAAACGGTGCCGTCTGAAGAGATACCAAATGCAATACTAAAGATGAGAATGGTGGATGGCTTGAAACGAATATCTAAAAAGCCCATGATGCCTGCAGTGATTGCTAATGGGATCAAACAAGGTAATTTAGAAAGAATGATGATACGTACTGATCTGAACAAAGCCATTCCAACGATGGCAATTAGCAATATCTCAATGATCAAACTCTCAAAAAGGTTATACAGCAAATAGTCGTTGCTCTTAAGGAATACCAGGCTATGTCCTGTTACACTCACTTTGTAATCTTTCGGGTCAAATATTGAATCTACTTGCGGCTTCACTTTGGCCATCAATTCTTTAATTCGTTGTGATCCTATATCTGCCATTTGATAGCTTACACGCGTGATACGGTTGGTGCTATCCATAAAGGTCTTCAATCTGTTGCCCTGGCCATCAAGTGAGCTGGTGAATTCTGAAAGTGTTTTAAGATCGGTAATCGAAGGGAGGTTATAGAACTTGGGATTACCGCCTCGGTAGGCCTGATAAGAGAATTTGATCGCTTCAACAATTGAAATTGGTTTTGAGAATTCAGGGTACTCCGCTAAAACTTTTTGAAGAGCTTTGATCTTATTGAGTGCTTTAGCGTTGGATGCAAACAATCCATTGTCCTTTTGCGTATCAATTGAGATCTCAAATGGCAACACACCATTGAATTCTTTTTCAAAGTAATGAAGGTCAGAATACACAACATCGCCCTGAGGAAGATCATCCACAACATAGCCTATCAAATTGATCTTGAAAATTCCAATGACAGAAACGAGCGTAAGAACAGTGGTGATAGTGTACACCAATCCTCGTCTTTTGTGCACCAATGAATCTACAAACTCTAGGAATTTTGTAATGCGTTTGCCATCCAGATGTTTGGTGTGTTTTGCTTTAGGTGTTGGAAGATAATTGAGGATCACAGGTACCAGGATCAAGGTGATCAGGTAAGTGGTAATAACACCTATGGCTGCAACAACGCCAAACTCTACAAGCATAGAACTTTTTGTAAAGTATAGAACTGCAAAACCAATGGCGGTAGTGATATTTGCAAGGAATAATGTAACACCAATGGTTTCAATACTTCTCGCCAATGATTTGATCTTGTTGCCGTGAGAAAGATATTCGCTTTGGTATTTATTGATCAGGAAAATACAATTTGGGATTCCGATCACCATGATGAGCGGTGCGATCAATCCCGATAGCACAGTGATCTTATATCCAAACAGCTCCAAAGTTCCAACCGACCAAAGAACCCCGATGGCTACGATGAGTATGGAAAAGAAAACAAGCGCGAAGTTTCTGAAGAACATCCATAAAATAATGCTCATTACAGCAACTGCTAAGATCAGGAACAAGGTCATTTCATGTGATACCTTTTGCATCAATTGTGTTCTGATGTATGGCATTCCTGAATAATGCATTTGAAGATTGTGTTTTTTTGCAAATGCATCGGTGATGTCCTTCACCTCTGCCACAATGGCCAAACGGCGTTTAGAATTTAAAGAGGATTTATTGAATGTTACGGCCATTACATTGGCTCCCGATTCTTTTCGGTAAACAAGCCCTTCGTAGAAAGGAAGTTTCAGAAATTCTTTTTTTAATGTGTCAGCTTCTGCTTGTGTCTTCAGTTTATCCGGCATCAATGACACAAAATCGAATTTATTTAAAGAATCATTGCGCACCATCTTATAAACCAGAGGTACGGAGATAACTTCTTTTATCCCGTCAATGGCTTTAACCTTTTTGCTGGCTTCATACCAATCGTTGATCTTGTTAAGCTCGAATAGATTTTGGTCGCTAAAGCCTAGGATCATTACATTGCCATCTTCGCCAAATTGCTTTTTAAAGGATTGATATTCTATGAATATGGGATCGTTGTCAGGTAATATCTTTGCAAATTCGTAGGAGAGTTCCATTTTATTAGCCTTGTATCCCATGAAAATGGTCACCAACAAAACGCTAACCGTAAAGGTGATCTTGTTTCTAAGGAGCAGGCTTGAGAATTTCTTCCACATATTCGTAAGGATCGGAATTAAGTGTTTGAATTTCAGACAAAACACTTAGTAATCAGTCTGAATTTAATTTTTACTAATTAAAGG
>DAISHL010000019.1:0-14295 GCA_036822555.1 Bacteroidota bacterium
CAACATCATTATTGCCACAGATGCTGATGTGGACGGAATGCACATTCGACTACTTTTGCTTACCTTCTTCCTTCAGTTCTTCCCTGAACTGGTAAAGAATAACCACGTAAAGATCCTTCAAACGCCGTTGTTCAGGGTGCGTAATAAAAAGGAGACGATGTATTGTTATTCTGATGAGGAAAGAAAGGCAGCAATTGCGAAATTAGGCCCAAAACCTGAGATCACCCGATTTAAAGGATTAGGAGAGATCAGTCCGGATGAGTTCAAGAACTTTATTGGTAAGGATATCCGGTTGGAGCCCGTATTGCTTGATCAAAAGGCCAGTATTCAGGAATTATTGAATTATTACATGGGTAAAAATACCCAGGAACGTCAGGAATTCATTATCGATAATCTTCGTGTTGAACTCGACGTAGAGCAGGAATTAGCGTCCTAAATGATTTTAATTAGTTAATATCCGTTAAAATTTTTAACTTTAATCACTTTGGTACGCCAATTGAAATAACTTTAATCAAGAAATAAAAACAACAAATCATGAAAACAACAAAATTACTTTTAGTTCCGGCTTTAGCCATGATCACTTTAGTTGGTTGCAAAGGCAAAAAAGCTACTCCAATTGAGAAAGAAACTGGTGCAAAAGAAATATCTGTTCCTTTCAGTTCTAAAGAGTACAAAACCGATGAGGACTTTTACCGTGCAAGAAGTTCAGGAAAGTCTCCGGACATGGCAGCTGCTAAAAAGATCGCTTTGAACAACGCTAAGTCTGAGATGGCAAGTAACATTCAAACCATGATCAAAAAAGTTACTGATCAGTATACCAACCAACGTACTGTTGGAAAAGATCAGGAATACGAGAACAAGTTTGAAGAATTAGCACGTGAGGTTACCAACCAGTCTTTGGCGAATATCCGTGTGAAAGACGAAAAGATCTTCCAGGAAGCGAATGGCAGCTATACTTATTGGGTAGCGATTGAAGCTGACAAAAAAGAAGTTTTCAAGCAAATTGATTCTAAGATCTCTGCTGATAAAAAACTTCAAGTGGATTACGATAAAGCAAAGTTCCAACAGATCTTTGATGCTGAAATGAAGAAATTAGCTTCAGAACAATAATCACTAATACCTTTTTCAAAAAGAGCATCCGGTCCAGGATGCTCTTTTTTATACCTGATTTCCATTCCAAATAAAATCACAGTTGAAACCACTGTTTAAAATATTAGCACTTGTTATTGTTTTTTTGGTTGCTTGTACCGGTACTAAAAAGTACTTTAAAGCTGCCGAAAAGCTTGAGAAGCAAGGCTTGGTGAATGAGGCTGCGGAGTTCTATATGGAGTCTCTGCAACGCAAGCCCACCAATGTTGATGCCCGCATCAAACTGAAGGAAGTAGGTCAGAAATATGTATCCTTCATGTCCTCTGAATTCTTTCGCGATTACAATACCGGTCAGTTAGAATCCTCGATCGAGGATTTTGAAAAAATGAAGGCATTCACAGCAAGGGCTGAAGCTCTGAATGTGCAATTGAATTATCCTACAGCCTATGAGGATGATTATAAAAAGGCAATTGAAAAATATTGCGAAAAGAATTACGACTCAGGAAGTGAGTTGGTAAAACAAAAGAAATTTAAAGAAGCACTTGTTTACCTGAATGCCGTTGATAAGTACAAGCCGGAATTTAAGAAGAACAAGCAATTAAAGACCACTGCCATTTGCGAGCCACTTTACCAAAGTGCCATATCCTATATTGAAGGAAAGAATTACGGTCAGGCCCTGTCTCAATTAACAGCCATTCACAACACAACTGAATCTTATAAGGATTCGAAAGAGTTGTATGAATTGTGCGCAGCTCAACAACAAAAGAACTTGTTGCTGTTTCAACCTAAATCAACCGCATACCCTTTGATCGTGGATTATTTATTCAACAACTTCTCTCAAACGGCCAGTCAGTCCTTTAAACACATTGAGATCATTAATAATTCGCCGTTCCTTTATTTACCTGATAATAACATCGAAGGGAATGTGGACCTGATCCAGGGGATAAGAAAGGCTTCCGGCGCTGATTTCTTCTATGTGTTTGAAGTTACCAATCGAAAATCGCAGGTGTATGGTCCCACAAAGACCTATGCCAAATGTTATCAAAAATACAGCTACAAGAAAAATGACACAACCATTGTAACAGAATACCGCCCGACCGATTATGCTCAAGTAAAATCAAAGAGGACCTATTCCTATGATTTCAAATACAAATTGGTGAACGCTATGAATAATCAGATCGTTTCTTTTCAAACAGTAACAGTAAGCAAGTCTGATGAAGTTGAGTACAATGAGTTTACGGCACCTCCTAAAGCAAATATTGATGATTATTTCCCATACAATCCTCAGGCAACTGCACCAATCGCCCAGTTTAATCCTAAAGCCTGGCGTAAATTATTTACTGCCAACAAGGTTTTAAAATCTGAACAGGAGATGGAAGGCATGGTGAATGGAGAGACTGTAAAGCTGTATTCGCAAACCTTAAGCAATTATGTAAAGTAATATGAGAACGACCAGATACATATTTGTTGTGATAGCAATGGTAGTTGCATTATCCGGCTTTTCTCAAAAGAATAAGGACGCAGCACCTGTGGAGGTTAAAGTTCCGAACTGGGTAAGCAGCCGACCGGTTAGCGGTTTTAAATATGTAGGAGTAGGTGTGGCAGATAAAATGCGCACAACAGATTACCAGATGGAGGCAAAGAAGAATGCATTGTATGATCTTGCCTCTGAGATCAAAGTGGATATTTCCACCAATTCAGTACTACATAGCGTTTCAAGCAATAATTCCTTTGACCAGAGTTTTAATTCTTTGATCAAACTCAGCAATTCAGATAATATTGAAGGCTACACATTGGTAGACACCTATGAGAATGATAAGCAGTATTGGGCCTATTACGAGTTGGATAAAGCTGAGTATGCCAAAAGAAAGGCACAAAAGAAGCAGAACACCATCACAAAAGCCAGCAACCTTATCGCACTTTCGTTTGACGACGAACGTAACAAGAATTTTTCGACAAGTTTGAAGAAACGCATACAGGCCTTTGGTGTGCTTAATCCATATCTAAGCGAGGAGATCGTTTTCGATCCGGCACAAACCAATGGTGTGAAGAATATTTTTGAATTGACAAACCTGATCCAAAATCAATTGCAATCCATTACCGTAAAACAACCTTCGGTAATGCCAGTGGTGAAGCCATTCCAGCCAACATACGCACCAGTGAATTTCAATTTGGCGATCAACAACGGAGCGGGGTTGAACGATTTTCCATTCAAATTGAGCAGTGACGATGACTATCTGAGGATCGAGGAACAGAATTCTACAAGTAAGAATGGTGATCTGCAATTGAAAATTAATTATGTGGAACCGCAGTTCCAAATGACAAGCATTACGCTTAATCCGGACATTGAACGCTTAACAGCCAATGACTCTGTGAGTAAAGGAAGTTTAACCATTTTAAAGCAGTTCATACAAACACCTTCTTTGAAGATCCAATTGAATATCGAACCGGTAAGTCTGTTCATTCAATCAAAGGAAAGTAATTTCGGCAAGCCCTTACCAACAAACATGATCGAACAGTTCGTTAATCAAAAGTTCAACAGTGTGGAGATCAAGATCGTTGATAATGCAGCTTCTGCAGATTATATTGTGGAAATGGATGCCAATACAAAAGAGGACATCAGTAACGATATTTTACTGAAGAGCTACAATTTATATTTATCGCAATTGAATATCAATGTGCAGTTAAAGAATATCAAAGGCGAAGTTCTATACAAGAATCTTGTGACCGATATTTATGGCTATGCCAACAGTTCTGAAAAATCAGGAATTAACGCCTATAGCAATACAAAATTGAAAACAAAACTGAGCGAGGCCATGTTTTTCATGAAAAGGAAAATGATCGTTTATTGATTTTCATACCAGCCAATTGCCTCCTATTTTCATTTGAATTGTTAGTAATCCTTCCTTTTATTCACACCCAAAAAGGCTTGTAACGCTTATATTTGCCTCTTTAAACATTGAACCTGCAGTAAGATGAGCGATACAACAAATAATTTGTTTTCGGAAGAAGGACATGGTGAGGTTGCCCGCGTAACGCATGTGTCGGGTATGTTCAAGAACTGGTTCATTGATTACGCCAGTTATGTTATTCTTGAACGTGCAGTGCCTGCCATTGAGGATGGATTGAAGCCTGTTCAACGCCGCATATTGCATAGTATGTGGGAGCTGGAGGATGGCAGATACAATAAGGTGGCTAACCTGATCGGGAATACCATGAAGTATCATCCTCATGGAGATGCCAGTATTGGAGATGCTTTGGTGTCATTAGGACAAAAAGATCTATTGATAGATACGCAAGGAAACTGGGGGAATATCTTAACTGGTGATAGTGCGGCTGCGCCAAGGTATATCGAGGCAAGACTTTCAAAGTTCGCGCTGGATGTTGTTTTCAATCCTAAGACCACGAACTGGGCCTTAAGTTACGACGGACGTAACAAGGAACCGATCACATTGCCAATGAAATTCCCATTGTTGTTGGCTCAGGGTGTTGAGGGGATCGCCGTAGGTTTAGCTTGTAAAATATTACCACATAATTTCAACGAACTTATAGATGCTTCCATTCAGATTCTGAAAGGAAAAAAGCCAACGATCTACCCTGATTTTATCACCGGTGGTATTGCTGATTTTAGTGAATACAAAGATGGATTGCGCGGTGGAAAGATCAAGATCCGTGCCCGCATCAAAGAATTGAATCCAAAGACCCTGGTAATTACTGAGATTCCTTTTGGTACCACTACCGGATCGTTGATCGATTCTATCCTGGCTGCCAACGATAAAGGAAAGATCAAGATCAAGAAAATTGAGGATAATACTTCTGAGAATGTTGAGATCCTGATCCATTTACAACCTGGTATCAGTCCGGATAAAACCATTGATGCCCTTTTCGCCTTCACCAATTGCGAAATGAGTATTTCACCGAATGCTTGTATCATTGATGATGAAAAACCAAGATTCATAGGTGTAAGTGAGATCCTTAAGACATGTACTCAGCAGACCTTAGATCTTTTAAAACTTGAATTAGAGATTGAGTTAAAGGAGTTACAGGAGAAATGGCATTTTGCTTCACTCGAAAAAATATTCATCAAAGAAGAGATGTACATCGAGTTCTAGAAGTATTCCAATAAGGAGACCTTATATCAGTACTTGTACGATTGCTTTAAGCCGCACCGTAAAAAACTACTTCGCGATATTACGGATGAGGATCTGCATCGTTTAACACAGATCCCGATGATCCGTATCACCCGATTCGATAGTATTAAGGCTGATGAGTTCATGAAGGATCTGGATGCCAAGATCGAGAATGTCAAATTCAGTCTGGCTAACCTGATCGATTACGCAGTAGAGTATTTTAAGACACTTAAAAAGAAATACGGAGAAGGACGTGAGCGTAAGACAGAAAGCAAACAACTTGAAACAATTGTTGCCACACAGGTGGTTATGGCCAACCAAAAGCTGTATGTGAATAAGGCTGAAGGCTTTGTGGGTACAGGATTGCGTAAGGATGAGTTTGTGACCGATTGCAGCGACATTGATGATATAATTGCCTTTACCAAAGAAGGTAAGATGAAAGTGTTCAAGGTATCTGATAAAGTTTTTGTTGGAAAGGATATCATGCATGTTGCCGTATTCAAAAAGAACGACGAACGTACCACTTACAACATGATCTACCGTGATGGTCCAAAGGGTATCACGTTCATGAAGCGATTCAATGTAACGGGTGTTACCCGTGACAAGGAGTACGATCTCACGAAGGGAACAAAGGATAGCAGCGTGTACTGGTTCACTGCGAACCCGAATGGAGAAACTGACAAGGTGATCGTTAATTTACGTCAGGTAAGTGGTTTAAGAAAGTTTGAGATCGATGTTGATTTTTCAGAAATGCCTGTTAAAGCAAGGTCAGCAGTAGGCAATATTGTGACCAAGTATACAGTTAACAAGGTCACGCTAAAGGAAAAAGGTGCTTCAACACTGGATGCCGAGGATTACTGGTTCGATGAGACCACGCACCGTTTGAATAAGGAGGAAAGAGGAACATACCTTGGTAAATTCTCAGGAGAAGACAAGATCCTTGCCATTACAAGTAAGGGCATATACAAATTGTACACCTACGATCTTTTGAATCACTTTGATGAGGACATCATCTTGATCGAAAAATATTATCCAAATCAGATGCTGACCTGCATCTATTTTGATGGTGAAAGCAGGTCGTATTTCACAAAGCGATTCTTGCCGGAACCAACAACCAACAAAACCTCTATAATCACAGAACATGAACAGTCTGTGATCGAACTCATCACTAATCAGGTGAATCCGATAGTAGATGTGAGGTTTGCGAAGGAAAAGGGTAAGGAGCTACCGGATGAGATCATAAAACTTGTAGAGTTCTCACCGGAGGTGAATATGAAAGCGAAGGGTAAGAAATTAACCTCATACAAAGTAAAAGAGATCAATCTGAGAGAGCCTGAAGAAATAAAGGCAGCCAAAAAATTCCTGGCAAATGCCGATGATGAGAAAACCGGCCTATCGCCAATGGAGCTTCACCGTCGTGCCATGGAAAAACTGAGCAAGGATAATGCGAAGGATTTTCTGGAAGGTGATGGACAGATCACATTTGACTTTTGATAGTTGTAATTTTTAAAAGGGTGTCATTAACACCCTTTTTTTATTAATATGCTTTGATACTTCCATTCTTAATGATATAATCAAAGCCATTGATGTGAAATGATTTCCCTGAGGTTTGGTTGATCAGTTCTGTGATGTCCTGTTCAATGGTGTGAATACTTCCATAGGTCTTATAGGCAATATTTAAATAGTCGGTATTGATCTCCATTCCTTCGTAAACACCGCAAAGGATCACCCTCACTGGCACCTTTACGCGTGTGAGCAAATTAAGGTCTCGAACCTTCGTCCTATTATCTGCAATAAGTATAATGTTATCTGGTTTACGAATCTTTTTTAATCCGAACAAAATAGCTTCCACAACATTCTCAGGTGAATCCCCACCTTCACCTTTTTTGATGGTTAATTTCATGGTATTCACAAGGTCTTCTGTTGTTTTTGCCTTGCAAAGATATATCCCTCCGGTAACGCCTATCTTCTTGTCGGCATCCCTTTTGTTGTCGCCATCATTAAAGAATACAAAGTATTGCTGCGCCGTATCTTTTAAGAAATGTAGTTTCAGCCAGGTGTTTATCTCTTTTGCATAGGGATACATGCTGGCGGTGAGGTCTGTTACGATCAGTGTTTTTTTCCATTTGGAATTGCGGTTCAATACCTTGTAAACACCATAATTGGAAGTGTCTTCCAGATTGGGTTCGAACTGAATCTCTTCATTGGTGCTTCTGCTTTCAAAACCGAAATTCCCGTTCTTATCATAGATCTTGTATACGCCATCCAGATTTACTTTATTATATACGCCTTCAGCCTTTATATTGCCATTCACGTGGTAGGTGATCTCGATACCTTCTTTTACACCATTCTTGAAATTTTCGATCATGTCTTTTCTGCAACCCTTGGTGTAGTATGTGATTGGCCCGTCGAGCACGCCATTGTTGTAATGGGTCTCTTGTTTAACGCAATTGTTATGGTTGTTATACCATTGTATCTCCAGTCCTTGTTTTTTATTGTTCTTATAAACAACCTCACTTTTTAATTTATTCCCAGGATAGTAGTGGCGCCAAACCCCCTGTTTAAGCGTATCCCTGTCAACGATGTTTATTGTATCACCGGCATCTATTTTATAGGAAATGTGTTGTGCATAATGCGTTTGAAACATTATGAGTCATAGGAGAAGTAATAGAAGCCGCCTGGTCATTTTAACTATAAATTTGATTAAATTTGTATGATATTGCAAATAACATGCTTGATAAAATAAATAAGTTACTTGGTGAGGTTGAGAACTTCTCGGCACAAACAAAAGAACAGGTTGAAGAATACCGTATCAAATGGTTGAGTAAGAAAGGGGAGATCACAGCTTTGTTTGAAGATTTCAGGACCGTGCCCAATGATATGAAAAAGGAAATTGGTCAAAGGTTGAATGAACTCAGAAATCTGGCTCAGAACAGGATCAATGAATTAAAGGAACAATTAGAACAGGTGTCGGGAAACGATGCTCATACAGCCATTGATCTTACGGTACCGGGTTATCCAACATTTCAATTGGGTAGCAGACATCCATTGTCAATTGTAAAGAATGAGATCATCGATATATTCTCACGTATTGGATTTACAGTTAGTGATGGCAGAGAGATAGAAGATGATTGGCATAATTTCACAGCGTTGAACACGCCAGAGAACCATCCTGCACGTGACATGCAAGATACATTTTATGTGAGTCTGAATCCTGAGATGGTGCTCAGAACGCAAACATCCAGTGTTCAGGTGCATATCATGGAAGGGCAGAAGCCCCCGATCAGAACGATATCACCAGGTCGTGTATACAGGAACGAAGCTATCAGTGCCCGCGCGCATTGTCAGTTCCATCAGGTGGAAGGCTTGTACATCGATGAGAAAGTTCCATTTGCTGATCTTAAACAAACCTTGTTGTATTTTGCAAAGGAAATGTTCGGTAAAGAGACTAAGATCCGTTTACGCCCAAGTTATTTCCCATTTACCGAGCCAAGTGCTGAGGTAGACATCAGTTGTACTTTATGCGGTGGCAAAGGATGCAATGTTTGTAAACATACAGGTTGGGTTGAGATCTTAGGCTGCGGCATGGTAGATCCTCAGGTTCTTGATAACTGTGGGATAGACAGCAATAAATTCAAAGGGTTTGCTTTTGGCATGGGAATTGAACGAATTACCATGCTCAAGTATCAGATCAAGGATCTCCGAATATTCTTTGAGAATGCTGCGCGCTTTTTGAAGAAATTCAGCGCTGTGTCAAAATAGGATCAAGGTCAGATGGATAAAAGTGCCAGGATCGGGATGTTATTGAATATGCTTGAAAAAGAGCCATCAGACATCTTTCTGAATTATTCATTGGCTCTCGAATATTTTTCTTTACAAGAGTTTGAAAAAGCTGAATCAGGATTCAATAAAGTACTTGAATTGCAGGGAGATTATATACCTGCATATTACCAGTTGGGAAAATTAAAGGAAGCTTTAGGGATGTCAACGGCTGCCCTCAATTATTACAGAAAAGGCTTGGAGCTTGCCAGATCTCAAAAGAACAACAAAGCAGTGAATGAATTTGGCGAAGCCATTTTTATGCTGGAAGATTAACAGAAACTAACTATTGAATATACAGTGCCATTTTTCAAGGCAACTGTTTTTAGGTCGGACTTCATGAATGATATGGCGAGTGGGGATTGAGGTGAGATCACCATGATGTTCATTTCACCAATTTTAATTTTTCCCAGATTGCAAAGGATGTAAAATTAGCCGTAGTTGGTCTCAACTAAACTACCAATGCCTATATTACCTGAATTTATTGATGGCTTGTGCTTTTCAACAATTGATCGTTGCTGTTCCCATTCGAATAATTGTTGGCCAATTTTTTCCTGCTCCAGCTGCAAATGAGCTCTGGATGTTTCATGTTTATCGCCTACAGAGCTTTTTGTGTCACTTTGAAGAGAGTCTTTGATCTCATCTATAGAAACTAAAAGGTTCCGGATCTTTTCATCCAGAACCTTTTTGCATTCCATGAGAATGAGATGTTTATCTACTAGCATCAAAATGTAAGAGGCAGTATTATACTTTTGCCATCGCGCTTTACTTCAACTTCAGTAGAATCACCTTTTTTGAAGTTTGAAAGCACTTTCATGTAGCCTTTAGCGCCTTCTATTTTATATTCACCAATGCGCATGATCACATCACCTCCCTTTAAACCGGCTTTGGAAGCAGGTTTTCCGTCACTTACACCATCGATCCGCATCCCCTCTCCTTCATACGTATAATCAGGCATTACACCCATGGTTACCTTGTACATGGTTTTTCCCATGTCAGGATTACGGGTTTTAGCAAAGGTGAGTTTCGGATAACGGTAGGTTCTTTCGATTGTTGTAATGATGTAATTCAAAATATCCACTTCTCCTTTAAAGTTGATCTTATCAAGGTCGTCACTTGGTTTATGATAGTCGCTGTGTTGCCCGCTGAAGTAATGAAGTACCGGGATGTCTTTCAAATAAAAAGATGTTTGGTCACTCGGGCCAATACCGCTGCTGTCTTTCACGATTTTAAATCTGCTTTGTATTGAATCGATCAAAGGAACCCATACAGGTGAGGTACCAACCCCATAGATCATCAATTTATTAGTTGAATCGTTGAGGCGACCAATCATATCCATATTGATCATGTAATTGATGGTCTTTAGATCGATGTCCGGATTCTCAACATACTTCTTGCTTCCCAGTAATCCTAATTCCTCACCGCTGAAACACACAAACAGGAAATTGAAAGGCTCTGTGGTCTTGTTCGATGAGAAGTAGTTGGCCAGGGCAATAACTCCAGCTGTCCCACTGGCATTATCATCGGCTCCATTATGTATCTTTCCTGTAGGATTGGCATCCAAACTGTTGTGATCATGGCCTAGTCCCAAATGGTCGTAATGCGCACCAATAACAATCGTGTTAGGGGCCTTGTTGTCTAAATATCCAACTACATTAACGGCTTTCTTTTCCGCAATGTCCTTAGTGCTTGTATCGTGTTTGTTTGGATTGTATTTATACTTGAATTCTTTTAAATAACTGTTATTGAAAGCTGACAGGCCTGACTTTTTAAATTGTTTTGCAATATAATCGGCAGCAAGTTTCTCGCCTTCTGAGGAAGTAACTCTTCCCTGCAATTTATCTGAAGCAAGATATTCAATGTGTTTTTTTATATCGCCCTGTTTGATCTGTTGACCAAAGAGTGTGCCTGCTAAGGCTACTAACGATAAGATGGCAGTTATTCTCATGTGTAAAGTTTGAATGTAAATTTAAGTATTAAAGTCTAATGCCAACAATGCAAACATCATCAACTTGTTCAAGATCACCTTTCCAGTCAAGGAAGTTAGTCTTCAGGATCCTTTCGATCTCTTCCATTGGTAAATGATTGTTGGTCAAAAGAAGATCTTGCAGTGGTTTATATTTAAATTTCTTTCCTTTCGGGCCTCCGAATTGGTCTGCATAACCATCCGTAAACAAGTAAATAGTATCTCCTTTGGATAAGGATAAGGAGTGTGTAATAAATGGTTGTGGGTCATCCGTTAATCCTATAGGTTGTTTGTTGGCTTTTATTTCATGTAATTCTCCGGCAGAAATATACCACAAAGGGTTGTTTGCACCACTCCATGTCACAGATAGAGTATTTACATCTATACAGCACATTGAGATGTCCATACCGTCTTTCACTTCACTTTCACTTTTAGAGAATGTCTCTAGTACAAGTTCTTTGACTTTATCAAGAACTATGCCTGTTGTGTTAGGAGTTGTATCCTTCAGAACGTTATTGATCGCATTGCTGCAAACAATTGACACCAAAGCACCAGGCACGCCGTGTCCTGTACAATCTGCGGCTGCAAATAAAATGGAGTTGTTTATTTTCTCGAAACAATAGAAGTCTCCGGCAACTATATCCTTTGGCAAATAAAGGATGAAAGAATCGGGCAGATGCTGCTTAATAGTGCTTAAAGGCGGCATGATGGCGTTCTGCAGTCGCTTCGCATAGGATATAGAGTCGAGTATCTCTTTTTGTTTTTCTTCAACAAGTTGCATTTGATTTTCGGCCTAAATCATTTGAATTACCACTTCCTAGGTTAATTACGTTACAATTTACTCCAAGCGCAGGTTTTCGTTATTTAAGCTTAATTCCCTCCAACGAATGAATAGGAAAACAGATGTGATAAGAAGAATGATCGACAAGGTGATGAACCACCATGTCAAATAAAAAGGAGGATGGATGGTGAATTTCACTCCTTGGATATTTTTTTGCCATAGCCCATCGGGCCCTTTGATCCTCACTTTAAATGTGTAATCGCCCGGATCTAATGAAGAGAAGGTCACAAATTTATTTTCTGAGGCAGGAGACCAGGTCGTGTCCTGTCCTTCAAGCATAAAGGAGTATTTCAATGTTTCGGTGTTTGAAAAGCTCACACCCTCAAAATAAAATGTCAGATGGTTCTTGTCATAAGAGAATTCAAGATGTTCAGGAACCGCAAAGCGGTTTATTGTGCTGTCATTCAAAAAGGATTTGTAAAATAAATGAAGATCAGTGATATGCAGGGGTACTTCTTTTGATGATGGGGAAAGTTTCTCCAGATCTATGACTGTTAATCCTGAGTTTGTGCCAAAAAATAATTTATTCTTTTCAACAAGAAGGGCATTTAAATTTGTTTCCTGAGCAATAAATCCATTGTTCTTTACAAAATTAGTAATGTGTTTAATGGAGTTGCCACCATCATTCAGGGCGATCACAGAGGCCCCTTTATCTGTTCCAACAACCAATTGATTCCTGTGAGTATTGTAGGCAATGCTATAGATATTATTACTTAACACATCGTCTTCTGAAAGGATACGTTTCAATATGGCGTTGTTTCCTTTTCCGGAATACGCATACACACCACCACCAAAGGTTCCTATCCATATGTTGCCATAATTGTCTTCTGTGATGGAGTATACTGTTTTGTCAAGCAGACCATCCTTCTCATCAAAATTTCTCAATGTCCTGTCGTCGTATCTTGCAAGTCCTGAAAGTGTTCCTATCCAAACATTTCCTTGAGAATCCTCAAAGAGTGATTGAACTTCATTATTGCATAATCCATTATCTGTGGTGAGATCCTTTAATTCACCATTGGCTAAAAGATTAAGACCTCCTGAAGTTCCGAACCAACACCTGTTCTTCTTGTCAATCAAAATGCAGTTCACGTTATCGGAGAGTAAACCGTTCTTGCCGGAAATGGTCTTCACTTCTTTACCATTCCAATATCCTGCACCATTGTTTTTTGTGCTGAACCATAAATTGTGGTCATTATCAAATGTGAGGTCGGTAATAAACTGATCAGGCAACTTAGCCAACACTTTTTGAATGTTAAATGAATTTCCGTTAAAAGACAGTTTATGAATGCCGTTGCCAAAGGTGGCCAGATAATAATCGTTGGTGTTTTGGTCTCGAACTACGTTGAATATACTTGCATTCTCAAGCCCTTCTTGTTTTGTATAGAAATTGAATGCGTTGCCCTGAAAAGACACGAGACCACCGCCAATAGTACCTAACCAAAAATTTCCATCAGAATCTGCAGTTAGCTTGTATGCACCATTAACCGGTAATCCATTTTGTGTATTAAGAAATACTTGTTCTGTCTCAGAATGATAATACACGCCTTTTTTTTCCGTTGCAAAAAGAACAGTATTGCCATTACTTGAAATATCGTAAATCAGCTCATTGCCAACATTACTTACGCTAACGGTTTTAATTATATTATAAGTTTTATCAACCTGTAGTTGGTAAGCTCCCTTGGTTGTGCCAATAAAAACTAGGCCCTTTGAACTTTGACAGTGAACCGACAAGAGTTCCTGTTCAGGCATTTCATTTGTTTTGATCAATTGACCAGTGTTGTTGAAAATGTGAATAGACCCATTGTAGTGTAATGCCCAAACATTTTCGTTGGCATCTGAATCCATATCAAAGATCGAGTTCTCATTAGGATGGTCAGTGGAATAGATGTGTTTAACTTCTTTGTATCCTGAGTCTGTCTCGTTGAGAATATAAATTCCAAGTCCCGTTGTGGCCACCCAAATTATTTTTGCTTTATGGAAAGTGATGATCGATGAAATGGCAATGTCAGAATTGAAATCAGACAGGTTGATCGTTTTGAATTGTTTACCGTTGAAATAATGCAGTCCGGCGCTGTTCCCAAATATGATATTCCCTCGGGAGTCTTCATTGATGGCTCTGATGTTGATCCCCTTCAATCCATTCTTAAGGGTGTAGGTCTTAAGCTTGTCACCTGAATACTGACTTAAACCGCCGCCTTCAGTGCCTAGCCACAGATAACCTTTACTGTCCTGGAATAAAGAGTAAACAGAGCTGGAGGGTAGGCCTTGATCAAGCCCAATGGTTTTATAGTACAGGTGTTGAGATTTACCCTGCAGTGCAAGAAAAATAGAAACAACAATCGTGATGAATGAGCGTTTCAACAATTTACTTTCTTATAAAAATGAAATGTCCACCCTCATCTGATGCATTCTTGATAGGGTTGAAATTCGGTGTTTGTTCAGAATTGTTG
>DAISHL010000020.1:0-1466 GCA_036822555.1 Bacteroidota bacterium
CATGATTACTTCTCAATTAAAACGTAAGACACTTTAGCACCCGGAACTGAACCTTTGATAAGGATCACATTCTTTTCAGGCATAACTTTAACTACTTCTAGGTTTTGAACTTTTTTACGGTTACCACCCATTCTTCCAGCCATACGCATACCTTTCATTACACGTGACGGGTCAGAGGATGCACCTAAAGATCCAGGAGCTCTTTCACGATCGTGCTGACCGTGAGATTTGTTAGCGCGACCAACACCACTAAAACCGTGACGTTTTACAACACCTTGAAAACCTTTACCTTTTGATGTACCAACTACATCAACAAAATCACCTTCAGCAAACAACTCCACAGTGATGGTGTCGCCTAAATTCTTTTGCTCTTCAAAATGACGGAATTCAACTACCTTACGCTTAGGAGAGGTCTTTGCATAAGCAAAGTGACCCTTCATAGCACCTGATGTGTTCTTTTCTTTTTTCTCATCAAATGCTAACTGCAAAGCAGTGTATCCGTCCTTTTCATTGGTTTTTACTTGTGTAACAACACAAGGACCCGCTTCAATAACTGTGCATGGTACATACTTACCATTGGCATCGAAGAAACTGGTCATTCCGATTTTTTTACCAATTATTCCAGACATTATTTTTTGTTTTTATTTGTTTTTTACTTAATTAATTATCAGAACGCTGTACCTGTTAAACCTTGATCTCAACCTCTACTCCGCTAGGTAACTCAAGCTTCATTAGAGCATCTACAGTCTTTGAAGAAGAACTGTAAATATCCAAAAGACGCTTGTAAGAACACAATTGGAACTGGTCGCGTGCCTTCTTGTTTACGTGTGGTGATTTCAACACAGTAAAGATCTTTTTATTGGTAGGCAATGGAATTGGACCATTTACAACAGCACCTGTTGATTTTACTGTTTTTACGATCTTCTCAGCAGATTTGTCTACTAAGTTGTAATCGTAAGACTTTAATTTGATTCTGATTCTTTGGCTCATGATAAAGAACGATATTAGTGATTATTAAACTTTTTCTTTTGTACCTTTTGATTTTGCAATTACATCTGCTGCAATGTTCGAAGGAGCTTCTGAGTAATGAGAGAACTCCATTGTAGACGTTGCACGACCAGAAGTTAATGTACGTAACTGAGTAACATAACCGAACATCTCAGAAAGAGGAACCTTAGCCTTGATAACTTGAGAATTACCTTTGCTGTCAATACCTTCGATCTGACCACGACGACGGTTCAAGTCACCTACTACATCACCCATGTTTTGCTCTGGAGTTAAAACCTCAACCTTCATGATCGGCTCTAACAATGTTGGCTTACACTTTGGTAACGCTTCACGGAACGCATTACGGGCACAGATCTCAAATGACAAGGCATCAGAGTCAACCGCGTGGTATGAACCATCGGTTAGAGCTACCATCATACCTACAATTGGGTAGCCTGCTAATACACCATTTGATAATG
>DAISHL010000020.1:1476-5647 GCA_036822555.1 Bacteroidota bacterium
CTTAGAATACTTTAACAACTGAAGGGATAAATTCACGAGGAATGTTACCACCAGTGATCTGATTAACGAATTGTAGCTCACCTTTTGTAAGATCATAATCAGCATCAACCGGACCAACAGTAAATTTGATATCGGCAAATTTACCACGACCACCTGTTTGCTTCTTATATACCTCGCGGTGTTCTACGCTGCTATTGATAGACTCTTTATAGGCAACCTGAGGAGCACCTTGGTTACCCTCACCTTTAAATTCACGCTTTAAACGATCGATAATGATCTCAAGGTGTAACTCACCCATTCCGGAGATAATGGTTTGTCCAGAATCTTCATCGGTTTTTACACGGAAGGTTGGATCCTCTTCAGCTAACTTACCAAGACCAACGCCCAAACGATCTAAGTCACCTTGTGTTTTTGGTTCGATTGCCAAACCAATAACAGGCTCAGGGAACTTCATTGCTTCAAGAACGATAGGATTCTTCTCGTCACACAAAGTATCACCTGTACGGATATCTTTGAAACCTACAGCTGCACCAATATCACCCGCTTCAATGAATTCAATTGGATTTTGCTTGTTCGCGTGCATCTGGAAGATACGAGAGATACGCTCCTTGTTACCAGAACGTGTATTCAATACGTAAGAACCAGCATCCAAACGACCTGAATAAGCACGGAAGAAACACAAACGACCAACAAATGGGTCAGTTGCGATCTTAAATGCAAGAGCCGTGAACGGATCCTTAGCATCTGGCTTACGAACAACCTCTTCTCCTGTATCAGGGTTAGTACCTTTGATATTTTCTTTATCCATTGGTGGCATCAATTCCATTACCAAATCAAGCATGGTTTGAACACCTTTGTTCTTGAAAGATGAACCACAAACCATAGGAACGATCTTATTAGCCAAACAAGCCTTACGAAGAGCATCTAACACTTCGCGCTCAGTGATGGTCTCAGGAGCTTCAAAGAACTTCTCCATCAATTTATCATCAAATTCAGCACCTGCTTCAAACAGTATCTCACGGTATTCGTGAGCTTCTTCCTTCATCTCATCTGGAATAGTAACTTCTTTAAAGGTCATTCCTTTATCTTCTTCATTCCAAACGATACCACGGTTGTTGATCAAATCAACTACACCTTTAAAATTATCTTCAGAACCGATAGGTAATTGCAATGGAACTGCATTACCACCAAGGATCTCGCGAACTTGTTTAACTACGTTCAAGAAATCTGAACCCTGACGGTCCATTTTATTAACGAAACCGATACGAGTTACATTGTAACCATCGGCCAAACGCCAGTTAGTTTCAGATTGAGGCTCTACACCATCAACGGCAGAGAATAAGAACACCAATCCATCAAGGATACGTAATGAACGGTTCACCTCAACTGTAAAGTCAACGTGGCCCGGAGTATCAATGATATTCAATTTGTATTTGTTACCGCGATAGTTCCAAAAACAAGTTGTAGCAGCAGAGGTAATGGTAATACCACGCTCTTGTTCCTGGGCCATCCAGTCCATAGTAGCAGCACCTTCGTGCACCTCACCTATTTTGTGGTTAACACCGGTATAATATAAGATACGCTCAGTGGTTGTTGTTTTACCGGCGTCGATGTGGGCTGCAATCCCTATGTTACGAGTATATTTTAAGTCGCTCATTGTATAATATCAGTAATAAATTAGAATCTGAAGTGTGAGAATGCTTTGTTAGCTTCTGCCATTTTATGTACATCTTCCTTCTTTTTGAAAGCTGCACCTTCTTCCTTAGAAGCAGCAACGATCTCACCGGCTAATTTCTGAGCCATTGATTTCTCATTACGCTTGCGGGCATAAAGGATCAACCACTTCATTGCCATAGAGATCTTACGATCAGGACGGATCTCAGAAGGGATCTGGAATGTAGCACCACCCACACGACGTGAACGAACCTCAACCTGAGGAGTTACGTTAGCAAGGGCTTTCTTCCATACCTCTAATCCATCTTCATTTGTGCGCTTTGCAACAACTGCAATAGCCTCATGGAAGATGTTTGACGCGGTATTTTTCTTACCATCGTACATTAAATTATTCAAGAAACGGGTTACCATTACATCATTGTAAATTGGATCAGGTAACAAAACACGCTTTTTCGCTTTAGCTTTTCTCATTGTATTATAATCTCTATATTATTATTTCTTCTTCGCAGGAGCAGCTGCAGCACCAGCCTTAGGACGCTTCGCTCCATATTTTGAACGTTGTTGTTTACGTCCTTCTACACCAGCAGTATCTAAGCTACCACGAACAATGTGGTAACGTACACCTGGAAGATCCTTAACACGACCACCACGAACCAATACGATCGAGTGCTCTTGCAAGTTGTGACCTTCACCTGGAATGTAGGCGATTACTTCCTGCTTGTTAGTTAAACGAACCTTAGCTACTTTTCTCATAGCTGAGTTAGGTTTCTTAGGTGTAGTTGTGTACACTTTTGTACAAACACCACGGCGTTGTGGACATGAGTCCAAAGCGGCCGATTTACTCTTGTTCTCCGCTTTATAGCGGCCTTTTCTTACTAATTGCGATATTGTAGGCATCTTAAATCCTTTGTGTTACTTGATTTTACTGCTATTTCAGACCATTTTCTAAAATAGGGACGGCAAAGATAGTAAATTAATTTCAAAAGACAACTTTTTTATCAACATTTTTTGTTGATTTTGAAGTATTTGTTTAAAATATCCCGAAATTTTTTACAGATGAGGAACCAATTGGATCACCTCCATGTAAATTGGCATCCCTAAGGTGATATTGAAAGGATATGTAATTCCCAGCGCCATAGGAACATAAAGTCCCGGATCTGCCTTTGGGGCAGCCAATTTCATGGCCGCTGGCACAGCAATATAGGAGGCACTGGCGGCTAAAACGGCAAAAATGAACCTGTTTCCCGGGTCGGTGGTCACCAATGCGCTTAAAAGTGCTACAACAGCCCCATTGAACGCCGGAATGAGTATCGCAAAAATGGTGGCAAATTTACCGTAGGCTTTGAATGCCGAGATCCTGGATGCCGTTACCATCCCCATTTCAAGTAAAAAAATGGCCAAAAAGCCTTTGAAAATATCTGTTGTGAAAGGCTTAATACCCTCTGCCTGTTTTTCATCGGCAACAAAACCTATCAACAAACTCCCCAAAATAACCAATACACTGCCATTCGTAAGTGAATGTTTTATTATTTCAGAAATGGGCGTTGAGGACTTTTCTGAGTTATACCTGTTCAACAAGATCACACCTACAATAATGGCCGGCGACTCCATAAACGCCATAACTGCCACCATATGGCCACTAAAGGTTTTAACCTGTATCTCTAAGAAAGACGAAGCTGCCACAAAGGTTACTGCACTTACCGACCCGTATGCCGCTGCTACAGCTCCAGCATCAGACACCGACAACTTTCTCTTCAATATAAAGAATGTGTAAAATGGTATTAAAGAGGCGATGGCAAGGCCCATTACCAAGGAAAGGATAACTTCCTGACTGATGCCGCTGTGCTGCAGCTACAGCCCACCCTTAAATCCAATTGAGAATAAAAGATATAATGAAATGAACTTGCTGGTACTGGCGGGCACCTCAAGATCGGACTTCACATGAAATGCAATAATTCCAAGAATAAAGAAAAGTAAAGTGGGGTTTGTGAGGTTTGAAATCAATATCTGTATATCCATCCTTAAAAAACTAAGAAGTATACAGCAAAACTAGGTATTTGTTTAATACTAAAAAAGGAAAATCAACTCTGCTTAAAACACATGTTTTTCCGCATGGTAAGATGATCTTACCAATGGACCGCTTTCAACATATCTAAAGCCTTTGTTCAAGGCATACTCCCTGTATTTTTTAAAATCATCAGGATGCACGAAACGCGCCACAGGTAAGTGTTTAACCGTTGGTTGCAGGTATTGGCCAATGGTTAACACATCACACTTCACACGTGCAAGGTCATCAATGGTCTCATAAATTTCTTCTTCGGTTTCTCCTAACCCAACCATGAGTCCACTTTTGGTCTTTACCCCTGCCTCATCCAGTCTTTTCAATACTTCCAAACTTCTATCATATTTGGCTTGGATCCTAACCTGTGCAGTCAATCTTCTTACAGTCTCAATATTATGAGATAAAATATCAGGATTCACATAAATGATGCGTTGA
>DAISHL010000020.1:5657-13840 GCA_036822555.1 Bacteroidota bacterium
AGGTCTCGCCGAGTCCCAGCATGATGCCCGATTTCGTTTGCAGCCCCGCGCGGCGCAGGCGCATCAGCACATCGAGGCTGCGGGCGTACTTCGCTTGGATCCGCACTTGCCGGGTCAGGCGCCGCACGGTCTCGCGGTTGTGCGACACGACTTCTGGATTCACATCAATGATGCGTTGCAGGTTCTCCCACTTGCCTGCAAAATCAGGGATAAGACATTCGAACTTTGTATCAGGACTGATCTCTCTGATGGCTTTAATTGTCTCAGCCCAGATAATGGAACCTCCATCCTTCAGATCATCTCTGTCAACACTTGTTATTACGCAGTGCTTAACGCCCATCAACTTCACCGAATTAGCTACACGTTTTGGTTCGTCCCAATCTGCCGGCTTTGGCTTACCTGTAGCAACTGCACAAAAGCCACAACTGCGTGTACAAATATTTCCAAGGATCATGAATGTAGCAGTACCAGCGCCCCAACATTCGCCCATATTAGGACAATTCCCACTCTCACAAATGGTATGAAGTTTATGTTTACCAACAATATTGCGCACCTTCAGGTATTCTTGACCTGTAGGCAATTTCACACGCAACCAATCCGGTTTTTTGAACTTCACTTTTTCGTTTTCGGAAGATCTTTCTTCTTGTACACTAACTTCTGGAGAACTCATACGATTAATACCATCTTTTACCAAACACAAATCCAAGGTGAATGTTCACGATCAGATTCTCGGCAGGATTTCGAGCCATCATAGGCAGACCAATTGGAAAATAGTTTACTGACACACCCGTTTCTATAGCCTTCACCAAGTTTGAATAGGGTGCATACTCAAAACTTAAATTGAATTTACCTGTAACACATGGATAAACAGAAAGCTCTGTTAAGCCGTAAGCAAAGGGAGCTCTGCCAATAACGCTATCTTGTGTAAAGGTTTCTGAATTGAATTTTCTGAACTTATTAAGGTTGGATTCGTCTCTTGTAACTGTTGTATTGTAGTAAGGTTTTGCAATGGCAATGCCACCTCCTAATGAATACGCATAACGCACTTCCACAGCCTTTCTATCGGCCTTTCCGGCAATCACATGCTGTTTACCAACACTTGCCCTTAACCATGCCACACTATTTAATTTACCGTATACATAGCGCTTACGCTCAACATCGGTTCCATTAAGCTTGATCTCCTTAGGATGCTTAAGTGTAGATGCATCAACTTCTAAAAAAGATTTGATCTTTCCGGTGACATGCTTTGATCTGCGATAGAATGCTCCATAGCCCCTTGTATGCGCATAAACGCTAAATGACTGCTCATTTCGGTACAGCACATTCAGATCGCTTCCGTCAGTTTCGTAATCCGGAATGATCTGTGCTTTGAATTCAGCAATGCACGCGAAAAATAATATGAAAAGGATACCCCTCACTACCTAACAAAATTAAAAAAATTAGAGCAAAAAACCTATTTTTACAGTAAAACCACAAAAACATGGCTACAAGTTTTGTTAAATATATTGGTGCATTAAGAACCGAATCTGAACATTTAGCTAGCAAGAACCTTATTATTACCGACGCTCCGGTTGATAATCATGGTAAAGGCGAAGCATTCTCTCCAACCGACCTTATGGCCACCTCTCTTGCCAATTGTATGCTCACAGTTATGGGTATAAAGGCTCAGAATGAAGGAATGACACCTATCGACGGAACAGTAGCTGAAGTCACCAAGATCATGTATACAGAGCCTCGCAGAGTTGGTGAAATACATATCAAACTGATATTCCCTGCAAGGAATTTTTCTGAGAAAGAAAGGAAGATCTATGAGCACACTGCCCATACCTGCCCTGTAGCAAAAAGTTTACATCCAGACCTTAAACAAGTTTTAGAATTTGTTTGGACCTGATCATCTGAACAAACTCACATTGCCTTTCATGTCAGACTGCTGATCGTCGGCACCTCTTGCTTTAAGCACGTAAAAATATACTCCTTCGGCACATTTTTGTCCTTGTAAATTGCTGCCATCCCAAGCAAAATTGCCCGTTTCGCTGGTAACCTCATATACCTTGGTTCCCCAACGGTCGTATATGATGATATGCACCGTTTTTAAATTGCTGGCGCGCAAGCGGAATATATCATTGGACCTGTCTCCATTCGGTGTGAATACATTCGGGATCTCCAATTTTGATGGCAACTCAACTATTACCAGTCTCATTGCTGTATCAACACATGAACCCTTTTGCACCTTCAGGATCACACTGTATGTGCCCGCCGCAGTATAGGTGGCGCTTGTCAATTGCGTGTTCATTACAGTTTGAGTAATGGTACCATTCCCATATCCCCATGTAGAGATGATACTGCTGGCACCTGTGCTGGTTGAGCTGGTGTTGCTGAAGGTAACAGACAATGGTACGTAACCAAAAGCCGGTTGTGGAATAAAATCTGCCTTGATGCCACCCGGAGTTACTGTGTAATCTTGAATAATTGAACACCCATTTACAGTATTGGTAACCAAAACATAATACACTCCTGAAGAATTTGTGGTTAGTGATGCTGAATTCAAATTTGAGATCAACACACTTTCTGGCGCGGTCCAAGAATACGTGAAGCCTGCAGTAGTTCCGGTAAAGGATGGCACTATCACTACTGTTGGATTAGTGGAACAATCTAAGGTGAACATTGGCGCAGGTCCTATGGCCGGTGGATTAAAGTCGTTAGCTACGATATAACTAGCAGTGGTGGTACATCCGTTAATTGTAGACATGGATATTGCGGTGTGACTGCCCGGTGATGTAGTATTGAACTGAGTGCCCGGTACTCCTCCCCCTACAGGCGGATACCATGTGTAGGTTGGTACCAGGGCTGCAGCCAAACTTGGTGTAACAACAGGCACTATCAACACATCACTGTTCTTGCAGTTGATCACCGAATTACTCATGGCGCTGATCGTAAACACAGGCAAGCGTATATCCTGATTGATCTGCACTGTTTTGGTGGACCGGCACTGGTTATTGTTGTCCACTGCTCCTACCGTGTAGACCCCAACGGGAGTAACATTAGCCGTTGAACCGGCCACCGAAGGATTGATGTATACTGTGGTGGTGGACGATGGATTCACTGAAGGTGATGGTACTGCAGGAACTGTCCATGTGATCGTGGTATTCTGATTATTGCTGATCCCTGTTAATACCATCATTGGGTCCTTGCATTTCAAGATCGATAAGGGCTGTATCAGATCCACATTTGGTGCTATAGTGTTTTGTATGATGCTAATGGATTGTGATACTACGCAGCTATTGGTAAGATCTTTTACATACACTACCCACATGCCGGGAATACTGATATTGTTCATGTTAGGATTAACCGTGTACACAGGGGTGGCCGTACCGGGCGGCGCTACGAAGGCGTAGTTTACCGGTGTGTTCGGTACTGGTGACGTAATGACCGAACTTACCTGCATGCTTGTTAAGCTCGTTGTAGAACACCCTACCGTAAAATTGGTGGAGCTGGTGACTGTAAATTGTGGTACACCTGAAGATGCTGTTACATTCACTGATTTTGTGGTAACACATCCTGTAATGTTATTCTTAGCTTCAAACCAGTAAACACCTGCACTGGTTGGGCAAAACAAATTGAATGTGCCTTGCGCTACTCCAACGTACACTGTGTTACTTCCCGATACCTGATACCAGTTTGATGTAACGTTAGGTCCTGGTCCGCAAATAGCTGTAAAACATGATGCCGCCGTTGCACATGTGATATTCTGAACCGTTGGTGTTACAACCAAAGTAGGTGTGGTAAAATCCTGATAGATCGTGTAGGTTTGAGTATGTGTGCAACCTGTAGAACTTGTGCCTATTACTTGACCCGTGCAGGCTTGCGTAAAATTATAGCTCGCGCCTGTAAGGGTTGAACTGCAACTTGGGAACCAAGTATAGCTTAATGGCACACCGTTGGTCACACTTGTAGTTAGCAACACATTTGGATTATTACAGGTGATCGTGTAATTGTTGCTCGGATTAATAACAACGAACGAACCTTGTAAAGGTGTGGAAGCAACACTAAAACTTGCTGTGGTACTGCAACCTGTGGAAGCTACCACTGTTACATTATTCACACCAGATACCAAACCGGTGGCGGTACTGCTATTAACCGATGTGAAATTGGCAGGCGGTGGCGACCAGGTAACAGTATAATTCGGATTTCCGCTTGGAATGAAACTTACATTAAGATTGGCACTGTTGGTGGGTGTATTGCATGTAGGTTGAATAACAACAGGATTGACAACAGGACCTGACAACACAGTTACATTGGCTAAACTTGTTTGTGTAATAACAGCGCTTGTACTTGTTGTTCCTGTCACGTACAATGTATAGGCTGTTGACACATTTGGAGATACTGAAAAAACCGGTGTTGTTTGTGTTTGTCCTCCAGGTTGAATGGAATAACTCACATTGCTTAAGTTATTAGGATTTGAAATGGAAACAAAGGCAGTACTTCCCGGACAAATTGATGTATTTGTATTCGGAGGAGACAGTAAGCATAAGGTGTTTGAAGAAGGAACACAGGACAAACAATTGGTACGATAATACATACCGCCAACAACCATGCTAAAGCACTCGCCTCCCGGCCCTTGCACTGCATACACAGCAGAAGTTTGATTTGCAACGGGTGCTGCTCCCGGCTGCATGATCACATTGAAAACCTGTTGGGTGGCGGCAGCCAGCACATAATTTGATGCGCTGCTATTCAAGCTGATATTGGCATTCCCTATCTGCTGAAAATCACTCACCACCATAAAATTGGTATACGATGTTGGTGCTTCACATACGTTGAATGCTGTAACGGTGCTGGATACAGAGCCAGGAGACGCTGTTTGACATCCATCGGCAATAACGATGCTTCCGGTATAACTTTGTGTTTGATCAGAATAGATAATGATCAGAACAGCTCCATCCGTATCATTCCCCGCAGTTGGCGGATTCGTTGGCAAACCTGAGATCATGTAATTCCCGTTCCCATTGATGATGGATGTAACATCTGCCCTGTAGGCATAAGAACCTTGGTACCCCCAGCATTTATCAATATGCTGACCGATCATGGTCATAGGAAAACTGCCGGAAACTGATTGTGGATTTGTTACAGTGGCAGTTACAGGTATACCGTTGCCTGACATACAAATGTATAAAAACGCCTTTTCAATAACATGACATGCCGGTAGTCCACTAATTGGAAAAGCTGCAGGCTGATTGACGCCAACCTGAATTGCAAACGGTCTCTTGTATAAAGGATTGCTTGCATACGTCATGTTCAATCCACACTTGGTAAGAGTGTAGGAGGTTGCTATGGAACCGTTACCATTAAAGATCTGATTTGAATTTCCCCCTTTAGTGTTACTGATACTTATTGGTAAATTCTTTATATAATCATAGGTGCCCGGTTGCTGGGCATAGCCCATCACAGTTAAAAACACAAGAAGAAATGCTATCTTTTTTATCATAACATTAAAGATAGCAAAAACGGACTAATATCCAAATACCGCTATTTTTTAGACGGATCTGAGCATGAGGAATAGTAGGTCTTTTTCACCTCCGGATTCTCTAATACCTGAAAGGTCATGTAAGGCTCACCAAACAGCTTGCAATAGCGATTCGGATTCTTTTGCTTTGCCAGATCCAAAGCATAGGCAAATGTTCTTGAATAGTATTTCTCAGGAACTCTACTGGCAGATGCAATGTACATGAATATCAAACTTTCGGTAACATCCGGTTTTTTCAAATAAGGTTCAAGCAAGGTTGCAGCATATTTATAATCTTTACTCTTGCTGAACACATAGGATAATTTCAAAGCATTTTGCCAGCTCGCATCCTTGATGTTATAAAAAGCCTTTATACGTGCAATGCAGGCATCTATTTGCGCTTCTGCATTCTCTAGTGTATCCAAACTTTCCATGATCTTGAACTGCCATTCGATATTCAATCCATTCACATAACTGCTATCAAGCTTTCCGTACAAACCGTCAATGGTTTGCTGAACTTTGGCCTGATGCTCAGGATTGCCAGCATTGCTATCTAACTTCAACTGACAAAACACTTTGTTATAAGTGAATACCGGATCATTTGGAACGATCTTTAGCAATCGGTCAAATGTTGCTTCATCTTCTTCATCAATAGAGTTGTTCTTTTGATATCTGTAATAAACCCTGTTATTCACTAAGGCTGCATTTACAGGTGTTTCAGCAAACTTAAGGCTATCCAGGATGCTTTCTGGATATCTGCCCTCCACTATGCGTTTACCAATGAATTCCATGACCTTAAATGCCTGATTCATGTTGTTTGCCTTAAGGGCACGTGCAAACGACACTTCTGAGAATTTCTGTTCCTTTGGTCCGCTTACATCATATGTTACATCCATTACGATCTGGGCAAAACGCTCCTTGGCCAGTATTGGCTCTAGCTCTGCCTGCAACTTCTGATCACTGTTAATGGTTTGAATACATTTACGTTTTCCCATGTTGACCAAATTCGCATATATCCCATCCTCGTTCTCCAGCATAAACAAGCCCCAACTGTCCTTTGTTTCTATGGTTGGCTTGATCTTATTCTGCTGCATGCTTTGAAGCACATTGGTAACACTTTCGGCACGCTTACGTTGCAACTTGGCGTTGGCAACAGAATCCCCTTCGATACTTGAGTAGGCATAGATATATAAACCGTCAATGATAAAATCCGGTTCATTCATTGCCTTAATGAAGGGCTGTATATCTTCATTCTTGAATTCGAATTTATTCTTTTCGAAAGGGATGTTAAAAGTAAGAATGGAGCTTTCTGAACGGGGTTCAAATGGTGGCTTTATTCCAGTAGTGCCTTTTACAGGCATGATGCCAATAGGTGTATTGCTGTCAATATTCCCGCTTTCGGTGTAACCTCGGGTAATTGTCTTACAATATTTGCCATCCTGCACCACGATCAAATTGAGTTCATATGGGCCTGTGATCTTTTTATTCATCTTACCCATTTCAACCTTGATCCCCTTGATCTTATTCTTTTTATTCTTTGCCACATTCTTCAGCAGCAAATTACTTTTAAAGAACTTATCCTTGTACACCACCTTATTCATGATGCCTTTATTGTACAAGTTATTGTCAACGATATTATAATCTGCTTTTACATATTGATCGCGTTGTACAATGTCTACTGCCAGGCCATCCTTTGATTTTTTCAGTAAACGACGCAACTCTCTTGAGTTTTTAAATTCTAGATAGATCTTGCCATCTTCACCAACAGACAAGCCTTTATGCAGCACATCGTAGTTTCTCCATTTCTCACAGTTCTTGCATTTTTTAGGATCAAGATCCTTAAGTTTTTTTGATGCCTTGTTGTATGGAACAGCCAGATCTCCGCGGTAAGGAGCTCCTCCATTCGTGATATCATATCCTCCAAAGATACCACTCACAAACACCTTCTTATTCTCATCATCCATCACACACGAAATTCCAATAAGTGTATATTTTGGATTCAACAATACAATTAGATTCTTTTGATTACTCTCCCAACGGTTATAAATTGTTCTGGCGATCTCTTCGGTCTTATAATTCTCACGTCCCTTGCTTATAGGCGCTTTCATTGTAACTTCTTCGCCTCGCTTGGTAGCACCAGATTGCTTAAGATGTCTTTTGGTATCATCAGGCGCTATCTTGTCTTTACCCGAGGATGCCATTTGATCAGCACTTAAATACGCTGCATCTATTAACATATCACTGAACTCCAGTTTATCAAGTCCTTTTTCTGCCCTGAACCTGTTCAGCTCGCGCAACAATACATTAGGAAGCGAATCCAGTTTGAAATTCTCATCGTTCAGTGTTTTTTTCTTTTCCTTTTGCGAATAGGACTGTAAAGAAAGTAAAGTGATAAGTACGAATAAATATCTCATAAAACTGCAATTAAAATTTACCCGCCGGGGGTTAAACCATATTAAGCAGCCTTAAAGTATTGATTATTTTTAATTTTCCAAGAACATTCTTTTAAAAAGGTTTTTAACAGATGCTTAATTGAAGCTGTAAGCACTGTGCTCCTTGGAAAATTCCTCATCTTTCAGCGGAGGATTGATCTCTATAACAGGATACTCGTAACTCTCGAATAACCCAGATCATCATACAAACTAACCGAAACAGGCACCAGATGTTTTTCATCAATATA
>DAISHL010000021.1:0-13834 GCA_036822555.1 Bacteroidota bacterium
AAATACTCACTATTAATAAGTTTGTCTCTTATCAGAGCTTCATTTTCTCCTTCCAGATCAGCGAACGGATAGCCTTTTCGTTTTGTAAAATACAGGCCTCCATTGGGTGTAATATCGCCTAGAATCACTAATCTGGCCGATTTTTGTATGTTTAATGAATCAAGATAGGTGTCAATGCCTTTGAATTTATACCCGATCTCTGAGCCGCTGATGAATGATTTTGAATAGCGATCGCTTAGTTTTTCTCTGGCGTAGTTTAAACTCAACACGGTTAAAATCATCAAACATATATTAAGTGAGACCTTTAATGATTCTTTTTTGATGAGTTGAAAAATGTAATGTAACAGAACTGTAATTGAGATGGCAATTGCAGGGATGATAGTAATAAAGTAGTAATCGTGATCCTTGAATTGTACGAAAAAGGTCAGAAAATACACGACGCTTCCGGTAAGGACCAATAATGCATACATGGTCAACAGATTCTTTAGGTTTTTGAGAAAGAGATATGGTGCTACAATTAGTAAGGCAAAGAAGAAATGAAAGGTTGATTGATAATAATACTTACTGTACCAATAATTGAGTACAAAATCAAAAACGTCATTCCTTTGTTCTGGTGAACATTTCCATAGAGGTTTTAAAGAGGTAAGATAATAGTACTGTTCAAATTTTTGATTGTACTGTTTGATATAATAGATCCATGAGAGCACTGCGATCATTGAGATAGAAAAGTAAATGATCTGATTAAGTTTCCGTTGGCGCTGCAGGGCGAGAAAGATAAAAGTACCGTAATATATCAAATAGGTTGGTTTTATCAGAACGGATAATGTAAAAAATATAACAGCTAAATTGAAAGATCTCCCGTCATTTTCTAAAAGATAATTTAAGCTAAAGTAGATAGCAATAAAACATAATGCGATACTGTTGACATCGGGGATATAACTTACAGCATAATGCAGTAATACTGTTGAAGAGAAAAACAGGCAACTTAAGGTAATGGCCAACCAAGTGTTCTTGGTGATCAGTTCAAGTGACCTGAACAAAAAGAACATTGAGAGAAAAACAAGGAGCAAATTAATTATGCGCACTATAGAATCATCTGTATTGAATAACTTCATGATCAAGGCATAGACATAATAAAACAGAGGGAATTCACTGGCTGCTCTGCCTTCTAAGGAGTTGAGGTTAAAATTTGCAGTATAGAAGAAATCAAAACCATTGTAGAGATAATTGTAAATAAAGGACAAAGAATCTGTTTGTCTGCTGAAGTGATATCCCTGTGGTTGCAGAAACACATAATTTCCAAAACCAAGAAAAAAATAAAGGATCACTAAGATTACGCTAAAGAGAAAATACTTTGGAAGCAGTATATTTTTGAAAGACCTTATCAAGTTTAAGTTCAATCTCTGGTTTTAACGATCTTGAATGTATTTCTATAACGTTCATTCATAAGTTCAAAGAAATAGATCCCCGGTGGATATGAGTTCAGTGAAATAGCTGCAGTATTATTCTGGGCGTTAAAGTTCAACGTCATTACTTTATCTCCGTTCATGTTATATATATTCACCATAAGGTCTTCAACACTGTGAATATTTACCTGTGAGGATCGATCATTGATCACTGTTGGATAGACCTTGGTTTTACTAACTATATTCGAATTTTCCTCTACACCAATTAAACTATTAGAAGCATTAATTCCCAAAATGGAGTCGTATTTCATCACGAATACATCTTCTAAAACGCTTCCAAAACTCTTTGTATAGCCAATGCCAACAAATCCTTTATGTTTAGTATTGGCAAGGCAAACAAGTTCTTCATCCTCATTCTGACCTAAACTTCCTCCAAACATATAATAGCCATTGGATTCAAGAGTGATGGTCTTCGGATCTCGTTTAAAGAACGCAAAGTCGATGGCACCAAAAGTGATCACATATTTACCCTGATAGCTATTCGTAAGAACAATACCGTAAGTTTCTTCATCCACATCCGATTTTCCGAAGTTCCTTAACCAAATGGAATCCCCTTGATTATTGATCTTTAAAATAAAGGCATCTTTCATGCCACTTGAATAACTTTCAGTTCCTCCAACAATGAAGTAATTGGTATTTGTTTCACTAATAATGTCGTTTCCATAGTCTACCTTGTTTTTCAAACCATATGATTTGGAACTTAAAGAATCTCCATTCGTGTTTGTTTGAAAATAAAATATATCACCCAAAGAATCCGCATAACTGGTTGTTTTACCGGTAATGATCAATTTACTATCTGGCGTAAGCTTTAGAGATCTGAAGTCATCATCTTCGGCACCACCATAATGTTTTTGCCATATGAGATCTCCGTTTTGTATCTTTAATTTCAGCAACAGTCCGTCGCTTTTGCCATAACTATTGCTGTATGAATGGCCGCATATCAAAAGCTCACCATCTTGAGATAAGATCACGTTGTTTCCAAAGTCCCAATCGAATCCACCATAGGTCCGTTGCCATATAATGTTGCCGTTTTTATCTGTACGCACGACATATACATCATAACCTCCATTACCAATTGAATTTGTATACCCGGTAAAAACAAAACCGCTGTCAGTAGGATTAACGATCACGCTTTTGGCAACATCCGTAAGCACTCCGCCAAAATTCTTTTCCCATTTTTTTTGCCCCATGCTATCTATCAGCATAACAAATGCATCCAATCCGCCATAGCCATAACTGCTTGTTGACCCAACAAGCACATACTGTCGGTCAAAAGTTTCCTTAATTCCATATCCGTTGTCAATACCAAATCCACCGAATTTATTGAAGAATCTTTCTGGTGCCTGTGCATTGGCCAAAAGAATTACATAAGTTAAAAGTATGGTAAGCTTTATTCTCATGTATTATTTGAATTTTTTAGCAATACTTAAATATACACCTTGACCATAAGCGATCTTCGGAGCAATAAATCCTTGCAAACTGTTGCTTCCCACCTTGAGGAAAAAGTGTTTGCTGTTATAGGTAACAGAGGTCCCGAAGTTGAATCGCACATAGCCGCCGTAACCGCTATGTAAGGTGAACGTAAATTTCTTGTATTTGTATTCAGGTTCAATAAAAAAGTAAGGTTTGTAGTTGGCGTTAAAAATATATCGGAATCCGGTATTCAATATAAAATTCATTTTACCAAAATAGATCTTATTGATGAGCACCAGATTTGTTGGTATGTTGATGTTGAAGTTCTCTTTGCGACCATTCACTAAATTCTGAAGGATCGTATCCTGATTGATATTGTTCAATGTTGAATCCTTCAGGTCAAGTATATTCTCGATCTGATAACCCTGAAAAGTGATCACAGAATCACTGCTGTATTGCACACTGTTCTTTCTCCAATGAATAAATCCAATATTATTGGCATTTACGATCAATAAACTTTTCTTGCCTAATTTGCTTTTATAGGGTGTTTCAAAAAAGATATCGGCGTTAGCACCAATGCCATTAAATCCAAATAGATTTCTGTTGTTGGTATCACTTAATGCCAAATTGAAATTTGAGTTCAGTTGTATCTCAATTGCATAATCTGAAGTAAACAATGAAGTATTCTTTCCGGTCTTCAAATAGAACAATTGTTCGCCCTTTAAAAAGGAAATAGAAACCCCGATTTTAGCCACTGAATCTACATGCTGCATGATGGCACCAAATTTAGCTTCCTGAAATCTTAAGGCGTTCACACTAATATTGGCAAGGTTTGCCGTCTCCCCCATGAATCGTTTATTGCCATAGAACATCAAGCGGTAGAAATCAGAATTGAATGAAGCGTTTAATACCTCCTGGTTCTTGAATCCGATCAGGTAATCAAATTGTTTTCCTCCTTTTACAAAGGCACTCATGCCGTAATTCAGGTTAATGCCAAAGTTATTTTGAGCATGTAATTTTTTCTCTGAGGCATCTTTCATTTCATTGCTGATATGACCTCCCCAGATCAATGTGTTCATCATGTCATTCTTAATGGCATTGCTTCCTGCATCATAATCAACATTCAGTGAAATACTTCGGCCGGTATTACTGCAATTGATGAACTCGGTATTGTATTGAGCCTTCGCCAAGGCACTAACAAATACGAGTGTTATCAAATGAAGTATGTATCTCTGTTTGTTCACCTATTTCCTTTTCACTTTGTAATTCACATCCAAAATAATGTCAATGTCAATTTCGTAAGTATCTTTGATGGTTATCTCCGGCGGATTTGGAGGCATTTGAAGCTTGGCCTTTAGTTTTAAACTTTTGCTCTTCTTAATGTTTTGAAGCTTGGCATTATCAAATGATATATATAATTTTTGACTGCTGGGTGACAGAACAATATTCTGCGCATCGATCACGCCTTTTGGAATGGTATTGTTCCCAGGTGTGAACAATGAATCAATGATCGCATTGTTCTCATCCACCATATAGGCTTGCAAAATGGCGTCAAAGGGATATCCGTTCTTTGCTGATACAATGAAATTCCCATAATTGATATCGTCGAGTTGTTTCAATGTGGTGAAATCTATCTTGGCATCCGATTGCAGATAGAACGCGCTGGCATTGTATTTCATCGGGATCCTGATGTCGGCCAAAACCCTTAATCCGGTATTGTAGTTTGCAAAATCTGTGTAGCCTGAGGTGTTGCCCAAGGGGTTCAACTTGATACTTCCGGCATAGGTTATCTTATTAGGCAAGTTAGATAAGAAATTCAGAACGTTACTGTTGTTCTTATTGAGAGATATCAATTTGATGCTTGGATTTACGGTATTGCCGGTTTGATAAGCTCTGTTAATGTTGATGGCAGATAACTGAGACGTAATTAAATTGACATTACTATTGTTCAATGTATTGATGGATTTGATAGAATGCAATGATCCGTTGAACTCGGCACCAATCTCATTCAGTATTTTAAAATCAAGTGTGGCATCGCTCAGTTGAAAGTTAACGGCATTGAAATTCTTGAAGATATCTAGATTTACAGTGTCAGGATCGATGGCCACATTCTGAGAGCCGAAATAACCAAAGGCATACTGAGGTACAATATCACTATAACTGATCTCTGCCTCTGCACCTTTTCCAAAGGTGATCTCAGCGGGTGCTGCGGCCGAATTCAAACTCACTGTATAATTCTGTACAATGGTATTGAAATTGGCAGTGCCCCCGGCAGTAAGATCAATATCATATCCATCAAGTGCATAGGTTCGTGATTAAGAATTAACTCCCGGCGCTATTGTTTCAAAGATCACAAGAGGCTGACCAAACTTTTTAATGCCCGGCAAAATGTTTTTAAAATCGATTGGTTCGCTGATGGTATTGCTGAACTTGATATGAAGATTACCTTTTCTGACAATACCATATTTTAATGCAATGCCATTTTCAAGATTGAAGGTTAAATTGGATGGAGGCAGAAGATTGATGTTTTGGCCAGGAGATAATGTGCGTGGAAAAGGCGATGGCCAAAGGAATTTGTTAATGATGGTAGTATCCGGGAGTTCTATAAGTGAATCAAGTTTGATATAGGCTACCTCTCTGATGTAGGTTAAAGTAAGCAGTCCGTTCGATCCTGTACTGAATAATGAATCGGAAATGAAGTTCTTAATATTTAGCTTGCTTGTTACTACAGGTCCGGTGATATCAACATCCCAATTTGTTACCGTTTCTTTTCTACATGACGAGAAAAAAATGATAAAAATCAGGATCTGGATAAAACTAAAAAATCTAAAGCGCATTCCTCACAAATATAGACAATTAATGGGTATTTAAATCAAAAATGTAGGTATAAAAAGCAGGTTTTATCGAAAAAATATGTATTTTTACATGGTTAAATTATGAAATTTAATACACGCTTCTTCGTATCCTGGATACTCGGTTCCATCATCATGTACGCCCTCTTTTACATGTGGCACGGCGTGTTCTTGAATGATTTTAAAAAGATCAATTTCCCGCTTACCTGGTTACTTATATTCACTGCCATTGCATACGTTACCATTTCCTTTTTGACCTATGCAGTATATGAATCAAAGCCAATGAAGAACATCTATAACTTTTTTGTTCGAGGCATTACGGCGGGCGCGTTAGTAGGGTTCATCATCTTCGTTGTTTCTACAGTTGTAACTATTTCGATATCTAGAAATTTAAGCGCAAAACATCTTGTATTTGATTGCATCTGGCAAATTACGGAACAAACCATTGGAGGTATTGTGATGGCCGTTGTTAAGGTGTTTGTAATTGACTTTTCTCATGAAGAGGCTTGATCTCTTCAGGTAATCGCCAAACCTTGTTTTATTAACCATTAAATTATTTGTTTTTTTAAAAATAATGTGGTTACTTGGGGTTCTATATTATTTCAGATGACAAGTACTTTAGATATCCAGATCCAAAGGATCCCAAAAAGCAGAGTAAGTGAATACGATGTGAACAACGTTCCGTTCGGGAAGTGTTTTAGCGATCACATGTTTGTTGCAGAGTATGCAGATGGCAAATGGCAGAAGTCCTACATTATGCCATATCAGGATGTGCCAATGAGTTACGCTTTGTCCTCATTGCACTATGGTCAGGCAATTTTTGAAGGAATGAAAGCCTACAAGAATGACAAAGGTGAAGTTTCGTTGTTCCGTCCACTTGAGAATTTCAAGCGTTTGAATAAAAGTGCCGTGCGTATGGCCATGCCTGAAGTACCTGAAGATGTTTTCATGAACTGGATCATGGAACTTTTAAAATTGGATTCAGCATTGGTTCCTACCAGCGAGACAGGAAGTCTGTATATCCGTCCGTTTTTAATAGCTACTGATGAAGCAATTGGTGTAAAAGCCAGTGATACATATAAGTTCATTATTATTACCTGCCCTGCCGGTAAATATTATGCAGAGCCAATCAAGGTATTGGTGGAGACAAATTACATACGTGCTGTAAAAGGTGGTATTGGATTTGTGAAAGCTGCAGGAAACTACGGCAGAAGTTTGTATCCAACAAAACTTGCGCAGCAAAAAGGTTACCAGCA
Source organism: Bacteroidota bacterium (assembly GCA_036822555.1). Classification (GTDB taxonomy): domain Bacteria; phylum Bacteroidota; class Bacteroidia; order B-17B0; family Aurantibacillaceae; genus Aurantibacillus. The sequence continues at coordinate 6,988 of DAISHL010000021.1, forward strand.
GGTGATTTGGACCGATAGTGAAACACATCAGTATGTGGAAGAGAGCGGTACTATGAATTTGATGTTCGTTATCGGAGATACTGTTGTTACACCAGGACTTGGAGATACTATCTTAGCGGGAATCACACGTGATACGGTATTAACCTTGGCTCGTGATTGGGGGATGCGCGTTGAAGAGCGCAAGATCAGCATTTTTGAGTTGATCGAGGCACACGAGAAAGGACTATTGAAGGAGGCATTTGGTTGCGGTACAGCAGCTACAATTGCTCAGATCGTTGGAATAGGGTATAACGGAAAGGATTACATGTTGCCTGCAGTTGAAGAACGTAAGTTCTCACCTAAGGTTGATGAGGTATTACGTAATATTCGTAAAGGAAAGGCAGAAGACAAATTCCATTGGATGATGAAAGTTTGCTAATAGAACTATACTTAATAAAAAAGCCCTCTGTGAAGAGGGCTTTTTTATTGTAATTCTTTTCAATGTATCAGAAAGGTACAAAGGTAAGGCCTATCATGAAATTAAGACGTTGCGTTGGGTAGCGGTCCCAGCGGTAATATCTTTGATTGGCAATATTGTTCACTCTTGCAAAGAAGCTGAGCATTTTACTGTAGCGGTATTCTGCTTCAAGATTCACATCCACCAACCCGTTCAACTGGTTGTTCACCATCTCTCTTGTTTTTGTTGTCTCATTCAATTGTTGTGTATAGGTCCACTGTTTGCCAAGTACAAACACATCTGCTCTGAGAATGATCTTGCTTTGCAAATTGTAAATGGTTGAAAATGTCAGATCAAAGTCAGGTCTGTGGTAGGCATGTGTCAAATTCTTGGTTTTGTATAAATAGTAGTTGGCCTTGGTGATAAAATGGATCTTCTCACGAAGCTGGTATTTCAGTTGTGCCGATACGTTGATCAAAGAAGTGTTATCGTACACAGTATTGAACTGATTATTCATCAGATTCACACCGTTGTAATCAATTAAAAAGAAGTTAAGACTGTCTAATTGGCTGTATGAGCCTTTTAGGTCGTAACTCGTGTTGCTGCTCAAATTCCCTTTCAATCCAAGGAATAAATTGTATTTGTTGTTGGTGTTAGTATAATTCAAAGTAGTGTCTACGAATGGGTTCTCGTTGCTTAATGAGCGAAGGCTGTTCTTAATAAGTCCCCCATTAACTCCGGCATACGGAATTATCAAATGTTCATAGATGTTATACTCCACATTTAAATTCGGATAGAAGTAGAAACGCGACTTGCCTTTGAAATTATCCACTGTGGCTTTTAACCCAACCGAAGCTTTCCATTTAGATCCCTGAGCTTCAAATGATGGAGCAAGAGACACAATAAGATCATTTAGTGTGTCATTACTTTGTTTATGGTTGAAATAATCTGTTGTGAGTTCAACATTCAGTTTTTCTTTATTGATGAATAAGTTGGCATCTCCTTTCACATGTATGTTGTTCTCTGCTTCACGGTATAGATTCTGAAGGTTGTAAAAGCTTGCCTCCACCTTGTGATTCACCTTGGTGCTGTCTGTGAAATGGCTTTGTAATACTACTTTAGGTTCAATGAGCTGATAGCGTTGCTTAATGAATTCAGGTTTTGCTATGGTGTTGATCGAAATATCATAACCGTAAAAATGTACTACATTTCTCTGATAATTCAATTCACCGGTTAGCGTATGTTTCTTATAGAATTTTTTTCCGTACACACTTCCAATATTGTCACTAAAACCTGCAAATCCAGTTTGATCGAGTGTTGCATTGCTCGAGAAATGCTTCAGGTGCGCGCCGTAGGCCATATCTCTAGATCTTAAATTGCTGATAAGAAATTCTCCGTAAGGCATTTGATACAATGGTCCGTACCCAACTTTCAAAAGCGAATGGTATAGTTTGCTTAATGGCTCATTTTGCATTTTAGCGGCATCGATCCTTTGAACCTGATATTTCGGAAAAAGCGGATTGCTAGCAATTCCGTATTTAATGTTTGTGATCCGCTTCACTGTATCCTTGATCTCAGGAAGATCATTTAGTTTCGCTGATTCCTTGATCACAGGCTCAAATTCACTTTTTGCCTGAAATGTGTTGTTAACATTGGTTTGCGCCATTGTTAACGCAACCTGCATCAATACAAGAATGAATACAAGTAACCACGAAAGCAGTTTTTTGGACTTCATTTTTTTAGATGGCGTCATATCTGAAGTATTATATATGGTTGAATTCATTATCGTTATTATTTAGGTTGTTCCTGTGTGCCTTGTTCTTTATTGGTTTCAGAAGGAGTATTCTCAGTATTATCAAACAAGTTGCCTCCATCATTGCTGTTCTCCTTGAATTCGATCTTCATTTCATCTTTATTCTCACTGCCTTCATTGGCCGGACGTTGCTGTTGCTTTTCCTTTAGCTTATTCAGTTTGGCTGTTGCTTCATCCAAATAGATCTGTTTAGGTTTACTGTCAATGATCGTTTCAAGGATCACCATGGCATCAGCATCGTCGCCCGTGGCAATATATTTATCCGCCAGCAATAGCATGCCTTTATTGTTCCAGTCATCATTGCTATACGAGTATCCTATCAGGCTATTGATGTTCTTCTCCACTTCCTTGTAATCTTGCTTTTTGAAGTAGATCAGGGCTACATAGTAATACGCTTCAGCTCCGGTAATGTTTTTGGCTGTTTTGGCCATGGCTTTGAATTCAATCAAAGCATCGTCAAAGCTTCCTGTTTCAAACAAACATTTTGCTTTGATGTACTTCACTTCGCTTGTTTGCTGAGGGAATAATTTTTCTGTGGTCAACACCTCATTGCATGCCTTAAGGGCAGTGTCATATTTGTTGAGATAGAATGAACAACGCATGGTGCCAAATCTTGCATTTGTTTTATTCAAAGGACTCTCAGCAATATCTTTCAGGTAAATGAACTGAGGCAAGGCATCTTTGTAATTCTTGTTCTTATAATTGACGTAAGAAGCCTTCGCCAAGGCAGTTTCAGTGTATAAACTTCTTGATCTTTTGATCACAAAATCATAGGCTGGCAATGCCTTATCCAATAAATTCTTGCTATAAGCACATTCGGCATAATTGAATTGTGCCTCAAGGATGTATTTACCTTCCGGGAAGCGATTGATATAAGCCGCCCACTTATCAAAAGCCAGATCATAATTCTTCTGGTTGTAATGCGCATCTTTGGCGGTTTCATAGGTTGCGCTCTCAATTTGATTAACATTCAGAGGGTTTCCAAGATCAGCAAAGTACTTTTCCATCTCATCGATCTGTCCTTTTTCTTTAAAGATGTTCTTGATCTGCTCTAAAATATTCTTTGCTTCTTCACTCTTTGAGTCGTATCGTACGTATTTGTCAAAATACTCCAGGGCCTTATCGTCTTGCTTTCTGCCATAGTAAATATTCCCAAGTTGAGCATAACAATTCTGCGCCGATCCCGAATTATGGTAGTTCTTTAAGATCTTGTTGTAGTAACTAATGGCATTGTCCTCATCCTTTAAATTCTCGTAATAGGTATCGGCAATTTGATTTAGGGCCTGGCTCATGTATATGGAGTTCGGATAATTCTTTTCGAGCATCTTCAGGTCATCCACTTTTTCTTTATGCTTCTTAAGTAGTCCATTACAAATAGCCTTTTGATAGATAGCATAATCGATATCCATTTTGTTAAGGGTGATAGCTTCCTGATACATTTCAGCTGCCTGTAAATAGGTTCTGTTCATGAAATAACAATCGGCAGCCCTCAGATTTGCATCAGCCTTTTTATTGAGATCAGGAAGATTCTTTGATAACAAATATTTTCTGAAGGAAATATTGGCATTGGTATAATCGTCTTTTGCCTTACGTTGAAAGTGCGAGTATCCAATGTTATAGTTTACAAGATCATATTCAGGTAGTGCAATAGCTCCTTCCATCACAAGGAATTTCTTCCATGTATCTATGGCAGTTGTATAGTCCTTGCGCAAATAAGAGATCTCACCAAGCCAGTATTGGTTAAGGGCATTCAATGTAAGGTCAGAATTCTGAGAGAGTGATTTTTTAAAATGTTTTTCAGCCTCGTCGTAATAAGCATTATTAAAGGCATCTACCCCTTTGAAGTAAATTAGTTTTTGATAGGTGTACTTGAGGATAGGATCGATCGATTCCATACTCTCAATGCTTTTAATGGCCTGATCATAGTTCTTTGTGGTTGAATAAACATTGATGAGGTACGTATAACATTCATCCTTTTTTGGTGAATTCGGGTATTCCTTCAGATATTTTGTAAAGGCTTTAACAGCTTCGTTATACGGACTAAAATCCAACTCATAGCTTAATTTGGCAAAACTGAACAAGGCATCCTCAACGATCTTCTTATCGAAGTTAGTTTGGTAGGCACCGTAATATGCATTTTTCGCTTTAAGTTTATCGCCAAGTTTCAGGTAGCAATCGGCCATATGGTACCATGCACTCTGAGCAAGCGAATCTTTTTCTTCCGTTACTTTCTCAAATTGTTTAACGGCATTGGCGCAATCATTTGTTTTATAAAAACAATACCCCATTGCGTAATTCCCTTGAGGATTGTAACCTGCGGCAAGGTCGGTCTTTTTCAAATATACCAGGGCATTGCTGTAGTCCTTCAGATTGTAGTAGCTTTCGCCGATCATACGATTGATCTCATTGGCCTTTTGCACAAAATTGCTGTCGTTCAAAAGCGGCGGCGCCATTTGTGTGACCATTTCATATTTGCCTTGAATGAAATAGATCTGTGTGATGTAATATGTCACTACAGACCCGAAGGTTTCGTTATTCACCAGTTTATTAAACCCTTGTAATGCGGTCTCATAGCCTTTTTCGGTATAGGCAATATGAGAGTAGTAGTAAGTAGCAGGATTGGTGTACTTGTTGTCTTTGTCCTTTATTTCTGAAAGATCTTTTTTAGCTTTTTCGAAATTATTTGCGGTGAAGTAGCTATATCCTCGTTTAAAGTATAATTCTGCAAGATCATCTTTCGTGAGCTTATATCCATCAACTTTTTCAAGATATTCTAAGGTCTCAGGGTATTTCTTCTTTCTGAAGTTTGATTTCCCAAGATAGAAATTGGCATTGTTTATTTTATTGCTTTCTGGATGTTTCTCAATGAATTGTTTCATGCGCCATTCACCATCCTTGTGAAATACTTCAATGGCGCAGGCCGCAGCATAATACTTCGCATCTGTATTTAATACAGAGGGTTTAGTGGTTTGAATATATTCATCAAAATATTTCTGAGCACTTACAAATTGTTTCTTATCAAACAGGTCTATACCTGTCTTGTACAATTCATCATTATCCAAATAGATCGCTGTTTTTTGTGCTCTGGTAAGTGAATAAATACAAACCAGTAACACCAACAGTAATTGCCTGCTTCTATACATGTATCTTAAGTTTTAACTAGATAGATTTTATCTCAATAAATGTAGTTTGGATATGGCAATGCTTGGGCTTGAGGCAATTTCAATTATTAACGCTATTGTGTTGATATTGTTACAGTGACAGGCTCTTAAAAAAAGTCAATTAACCTACCTTAGAGGTTTAATAGATCAATTTATGTCGGCACTTATAAAGTTCGATAATGCAACCTTGATGCAGGAGGATAGACCTGTTGTTTCATCTTTATCGGTAGAAATAGGTAAAGGGGAGTTTGTTTACCTTCTGGGTAAAACGGGCAGTGGTAAAAGTAGTTTCTTAAAGACCATTTATGCTGACTTGCCTCTTGGCCTTGGAACAGGTTCAGTTGCGGGTTATGACCTTACTACCATCAAAGCCAAGGACATACCGTTTCTTCGCCGAAAACTAGGTATTGTGTTTCAGGATTTTCAGTTGTTGTTCGATAGGTCTGTTTCCGAAAACCTGAAGTTTGTAATGAAAGCTACGGGTTGGACAGAAGAGGCAAAGATCAATTTGCGCATAAAGGAGGTATTATCAAAGGTAGGTCTTGAAAGCAAGGAGAAAAGCATGCCTCATGAATTGTCGGGTGGAGAGCAGCAGAGGGTAAGTATAGCCAGAGCATTGGTCAATGATCCGGAGATCATTTTGGCAGATGAGCCTACGGGAAATCTTGATCCTGAAACATCTGAAGAAATTGTAAAGCTCTTACGTTCACTGTCAGAGGCGGGATGCGCCGTATTGTTTGCCACCCATGACATGATGGTGTATAATAAATACAAGAGCCGCACCCTGGTGTTCGAAGGGGGCAAGGTCACTGAAGGGAAGTAATTTGCGATATGCCAATCTGCAAGCCATTTTACCTCGTTTTTTTCTCGTCTAAATTCTTATTTTTACAGTCTCAAAATTAACCGTGGTTTTTGCTAACATAACCTTTTTGGTGTACATACTCCCCTTGTTTTTGCTGGCATATCATCTTGTGCCAAATAAAACAAAGAACGGATTCTTGTTGGCATTCAGTATTTTCTTTTATTCATGGGGCGGACCAAAGTTCATCTTTGCTATCCTGGGAACCACATTTCTTGATTATTTTTTGGTGAACGCCATGCATTCGGCAAAACAGAAAAACAAGAAAAAGCAGTTCCTTATCATGTCGCTTTGTCTGAATCTGGGACTTCTGTTCTATTTCAAGTATTGCAATTTTTTTGTTGAGAACATCAATGCAGTGCTAGGGCTTGATATACAATTTGCCAAGGTCATTTTACCTATTGGCATATCCTTTTACACCTATGAGAGTTTGACCTATGTGGTGGATGTGTACCGAGGCGTTCATAAACCATTAAAGAATTTCTGGCATTATCAAACCTATATTCTTTTGTTCCCCAAACTTATTGCCGGCCCAATTGTGAGGTATCATGATATTGCAGATCAGATCACCAATCGTG
>DAISHL010000022.1:0-13053 GCA_036822555.1 Bacteroidota bacterium
AATTTGTAGAAACAAAAAACAATATGATAGGGTTCATTTAGAAAATTTTAGGCATTGAATCAGTAGATCTTTCACAACTGATAAAAGAGGGTGCAGTAATTGTAGATGTTCGAAGCAAAGGTGAATTTGCATCTGGTCATGTTAAAGGGTCAGTTAATATTCCCCTTGAACAAGTAACCAATAATGCCAACAACCTTAAAAAACACCCCCATGTGATTGTTTGCTGTCGCAGCGGAAATCGCAGCGGTATGGCCAAACGTATGTTGGAATCAAAAGGACTTACCAACATAACAAATGGTGGAAGCTGGCAAAATGTTAACCAATATATCTGATAAAAAATGGAAAAATTAAAGGTACTGATACCAACAGATTTCTCAGTTCAGGCGGAGTATGCCTATCTGATGGTAAAAAAACTGGAAGAAAAGATCCCGGTTGAAACACATTTTCTGCATGTACTAGGCGTGCCTGATACCGTTACAATGGATGCTAATGGTAAAATTGAGACCTGCGGCGATATCAGTGTATCATACGTTGTTTCTCAGAAGGAGATCGCGGAAAGAAAGTTGAACAACCTGAAGACACTTTACGGAAATGATATTATCACACATTTTGCATTAGGCAAATTAACTGATAAGATCGTGTCCTATGCATCAGAGAATCAATTCGACCTTATTGTAATGGGCACCAAAGGTGTTTGGGGCGTAAAGGAAAAGATCTCAGGATCTGAAACTCAAATGGTGGCGCGCAAATCAAAAGTTCCACTTCTTTCATTGATGTGCGACCGCTCTGATCTAGTGATAGAGAATGTATTGTTGGTGCATGATTTCAGTTCTCCAAAGTTTGAGAATCTTGGCTTACTACACAAGCTTATCAAGGCTTTTAATACAAAAACGCACTTGCTACAGATAACCACAAATCAATCAGAGGCAGAAAAACAAGCGCTGCTTCAACTAATGGATAAATTCGCAAGCCTTAACCACATCAGCAATTTCGAAAAACATTTGATCAATGATAAAGATGTGGAGAACGGTGTGATCCATTTCAACCAAATGCATGAAATGGACATTGTATGCATTGGCAAACACGGAAAAGGAGGATTGTTCCATACCAGCGCCACCGAAAAATTAGTGAAACATTTATTTAAACCAATCATTTCTTATCACTTAAACAACTAATCGTATATGTTAGAATTCATTAGTCAACCATGGACATGGTGGGTTTCAGGCACCATCATTGCTTTAACCATGTTCGTACTTTTATACTTTGGTCAATCGTTCGGATTTTCTTCAAACCTAAGAACTATATGCTCTGCAGTAGGTGGTGGAAAATTCGTAAAGTTCTTTGACTTCAACTGGAGATCACAACTTTGGAACATTGTCTTTCTGATTGGCGCAATCCTTGGAGGTTTTATCGCAAAAACTTTCTTATCTACCGATGCTCCGGTGGCCATTTCAGAAAGTACCATTCAGGATCTTGCAAAACTAGGTTTCTCTGCTCCAACCTCTGTTCAACCAACCGAGTTGTTTAGTTGGGATGCCGTGTTTACACTGAAAGGATTTTTAGTGCTGGCTTTGGGCGGACTCATGGTAGGGTTTGGTTCAAGATATGCAGGTGGATGTACCTCAGGCCACGCCATCAGCGGGCTTTCAGATCTCCAACTACCGTCATTGATCGCCGTTATCGGTTTCTTCATTGGTGGATTGCTTTTGACATTTGTTTTACTCCCATTAATATTTTAAACTATGAAATTCATTAAATTCTTATTGGCCGGTACTGTTTTCGGAATTGTGATGGCTAAATCAGAAGCATTCTCTTGGTACAGAATTCAGGAAATGTTCAGATTCCAGGCCTTTCACATGTATGGCATTATAGGCACTGCAGTTACATTAGGTGTAATTGGTGTTGCGATAATCAAAAAATTCAATCTTCGTGATTTTAATGGAAACCCTATTGTATTTTATCCAAAGGAGAAGTCAATAACAAGATATCTTATTGGCGGCACCATCTTTGGATTAGGATGGGCGCTTAGCGGTGCGTGCCCTGGACCAATGGTTGTGAATATTGGATATGGCTATTTACCAATGATCATTGTATTCGCATTCGCAATTGTTGGCACTTATGTTTACGGTATCATTAAAGATAAATTACCTCATTAAACCATTCTATCTATGGAAAATAAGCACAACGACATAGGTCCGGAAAATCCTTTAGCACCGATCGTGATAAAATTGAGCAACATCATTGTAGTGTTGATCGTATTTATCGTTGGCTTACTGATTCTATTAGGGATCTGCTGGCCTGATTCTAAACCGGAGAAAATTGTTGAAACACCCGTGCCTGACGAGAATGGATTGTTCACAGAGGCGGCACGAAAATCTGCCAGTGAAGTAAAAGACAATACCCTATATTGGCAGGCACCAGACGAGAATGAGCTCGCCAATGATCAGAACAAAGAAATGATCCTTTATGGTAAAGACCTGATCGCGCACACTTCTGTTTACTTTGGAGAAAACGGCAAAGTGTTCAAATCTTCCACCAATGGTATGAACTGCCAGAACTGCCATTTGGATGCAGGAACGAAAGTATTCGGCAATAACTACGGGGCAGTTGCTTCCACCTACCCAAAATACAGGGCACGCTCAGGGTCCATCGAGAACATCTACAAGCGTGTGAACGATTGTTTTGAGCGCAGCTTGAACGGCAGTGCACTTGATACGAATTCAAAGGAAATGAGTGCGATAGTTGCATACATCAATTGGCTTGGAAAAAATGAAGAGAAAGGAAAGAAACCAGAAGGTTCAGGATTCAAAGAGATGGCGTTTCTCGATAGAGCAGCAGATCCGGAAAAAGGCAAAACAGTTTACACAGAAAAATGCCAGAGCTGCCACCAGGCAAATGGACTTGGTTTAATAAACGGCGATAAGACCGCGTACACTTATCCTCCACTATGGGGACCGAACAGTTATAACGATGGCGCAGGCCTTTACCGCATGTCAAACTTTGCACGCTTTGTGAAATACAATATGCCGTTAGGCGTATCACATACGTCAGCGCAGTTGAGTGACGAAGAAGCCTGGGACGTTGCTGCTTTCGTAAATTCACAGCCACGCCCGAAAAAAGACATCAAAAAAGATTGGCCTAAAATTGAAGAGAAACCTTATGATCATCCGTTTGGACCATTCGCAGATGGCTTTGATGAAAAACAGCATAAATATGGTCCGTTTAAACCTATCAAGGAGAAGATCGAAGCAATGAAAAAAGCAAAATCAAAAAACGCATAAATCAACAATCATGAGATTCTTTAAATACATCACCATATTTATTTCACTGCTTTTCTTATCATTAGAAAATATCTCCGCACAAAATAAAAAAGGCAGTAAACCAGAGCACAGAATAATTTTTCAATTGACCAGTGGAGATACCACGTCCCATAAGCAATTAATGAAACAATGCAATAATATCTTAAGCGTTTCGCCTACTACTCAAATTGAGGTCGTATGCCATGGTGCAGGACTAGATATGCTTGTGAGTGGAAAAACTATAGTTGAGGATAAAATTAACGCCCTCACTGAAAAAGGTGTTATGTTCAATGCTTGCGAATTTTCAATCAAGGAACGAAAAGTTGAAAGAACATCCATTATTTCTAAAGCCGGATTTGTGCCGGCAGGAATAATCGAGATCGTTTCAAAACAGGAACTAGGGTGGAGTTATATTAAGGCCGGAAACTAATATTTATAAAAACAACTTATGAAAAGATATCTCCTGGGAATATTATTCTCCTTCACGGGTATTATCTATGCACAAGATAATCATCACGGTGTGGATGTACATCAAAATTCATTAAAACAAAAGGATTAGGTTAGTTTATAGTATTGTTTTTTAAAGGCGCATTGGGAGGCACATACACGAACATTTTTTATGAACACCATAAACGACGGGGCCTTGAAGGATGATTATGCCCTGGCCTCGGGAGCAGGTATTGGAATTTTGACACAACCCATTTATGGTTTTCAAGCCGGCATGAGCGGATTTTTTATTTACAATTTATGGTCTTCTGAAATTTCAAAACCAGATTCATTAACAGGAACTTCAAACAGATATGAACTTGGTTTATTTGATGTAGAAAATCCAACAAACAAGAATGATCTTGACCGATTAGAAGAATTATACATCAAATACAATCTTTCTAAAAGTGCGATCACCGTTGGAAAGATCAACATTAATACCCCATTCATAAATCCACAGGATGGTAGGATGAGGCCAACCATTGTAGAAGGTGTATGGCTCAATATCAACGAATCAAATAAGTTTGGTGTTAACGGGGGGTGGATCTGGGATATTTCACCACGCTCCACCGTACATTGGTTTACATTGGCTCACTCCATGGGCATCAATCCATCAGGAGTTAATGTAGATGGTACAAAATCTGAGTATCACGATAATATTGAAAGTTCAGGCATGGCAATTGCCAATGTCTATTTCAAGCCTAACAAAAATGTAAAGATCAATCTGTGGAATGGTATGCTGGACAATGTCATGAATACTGCATTGATAGAAATTAATACGAATCAGGAACTTTCTGATGGACACAAATTTTATCAAGGCGTGTTGTGTTTGCATCAGGACGCGATCAATCACGGCGGAAACGAAGATCAGAAAAAAACATATATCAATACCGGTGCCATGTCTAATGCTATCAGTGCCCAATTAGGACTGAAGAATAAAAGACATAATACCTCATTGAACTATACACACATCACCGGTGATGGACGCTATTTGATGCCTCGTGAGTGGGGCAAAGAGCCATTCTACACATTTTTACCCCGAGAGAGGAATGAAGGCTTAGGAAATCTCCATGCCATGGTAGTTAAAACCTCTTTTAATTTTTTTGATTCCAAGTTAAAGACAGGTTTAGGCTATGGTTACTACATATTGCCTGATGTGAAAAACTATCGTTTAAACAAATACGGCATGCCTTCGTACCATCAAATGAATTTTGACGCATCATATAATTTTGCTAATTTCTTGAGAGGACTAGAGATTAAAATGCTTATCGTTGGAAAATTAAATCAAGGCGAAACATATAACAATTTAAAATACATTTATAATAAGGTCAATTTGGTTAACTTTAATCTGATTCTTGACTTTAAGATCTAAACAAAAGACATGAAAAAAAAACCACAAACAGAAAACAACAGAAGAGATTTTATTAAAAGATCAGCCATGGCAGGTATTGTTGCTGCCTTTGCTCCTGTAGAAACGGTCATGGGTTCAACTCAGCCAGAAAAAATGGGTCTGGACTCAGAAGAGGTTCAATCTGCTGCCCCAAAAGGGAAACAAACAGTAACGCTACTTATCACCACAGATATACATGCACAACTTTTTACCCACGACGAGTTTTTTTGGGAGAATAATCAGCCGGTGTATAAAAAAAGAGGCGGATTAGCGGTACTTAAAACAATGATCGACTCCTTTCGTAAAAAGAACCCAAATACGATGTTAAATGACGGAGGAGATTATTTTCTTGGTCATGCCTAAGCTTCATTAACGGAAGGCGAAGCATTGATCCCTTTATTCAATAAGCTCGGATACGACCTGATGTTACCTGGGAATTGGGAAGTAGTTTATAAAAAGAAAAAGATGTTATACGACATGGGTCATGCCAATGCAGCTAAGATATGCGCTAACATGTGGCACAAGACAAATGACGAAAACAACGGTGAATTGGTATATCAGCCATACTGGATCAAATACATTGCAGGAATAAAAATTGGCGTCATCGGATATACCGATCACCTAATCCCAAAAAGACAATCACCGGCATACAGTGAAGGATTGAAATTTGAACATGCTGATAAAAATGTTGCGAAATATGTAAAGCTATTGCGTGAAGTGGAAGGCTGTGAGGTTGTATTGATAGCTACACACATGGGATTAGCACAACAAGTTGGATTAGCCAATAATCCCGTTTGTGAAGGCGTAGACATGATATTGGGAGCCGATACACACGAACGCGTAAGAGTTCCTATTCAAGCCAAATTCACCAAAGTGATCGAATGCGGAGCATTTGGTTCTTTTTTAGGCAAACTGGATCTTATCATTGAGAACGGGAAATTGATACGCACAGATTATGAATTACTGGATGTAGATCCGGCCAAATACCCAGCAGATAAAGAAATGCAGGCGATGGTTGAAAAGGCATACGAACCTTTCAAAAAGGAAATGCAAACTGTAATTGGCACCAGTAAAACGCCATTGGTAAGATACTTTGTGATGGAAACACCAATGGACAACCTAATTACCGATGCTATCAAATGGAAATTCAAACCCGATGTGGCACTTTCAAATGGATTCAGATTTTGCCAGCCATTGGCAGTGGATCCAAAAACAGGCGTTGCTACGATCACCAAAGAATTTTTGTGGAACATGTTACCGGTGAACAGCGAGGCTAAAACAGGTATTGTAACCGGTAAGCAGATCTGGGAATGGCTCGAAAAAGAATTACAGAATGCCTTTGCTAAAGATCCTTCAAAACGATTTGGCGGTTGGTTCGTTCGTTATAATGGAATGGAAGTTAATTTCACCATTGGCAATGAATTTGGCAAACGTGTGAACTGGGTTAAAATTGGAGGTCAGGCCATCGATATGGAAAAAGAATATTCTGTAGTGGCTTGTGAACGCGAAGGTGATCCTGATGATACGTTATGCCGCATGGAACATGTGAAATCTCCGAAGAAAACACCTTATCTTTTACATGATGTGATCATTGAGTATCTCAAGGAACATTCACCGGTATCACCCAAACTGGAAGGAAGGGCCACTGCCACTGACGAACCACAAACCTTGCTCACGCAATTAAAAGGCACAAGTTACGAGTTCAGATAATGCTAAAAATGACTATCTTTAGTTACATTAGATAAACGTATGAATAGCATTAAGGATAAGCTCAAACATTTTCTTGAATTAAAACTGATAGACGAGATCATCAGCGCTGGAAAGGTGATGAATTTTAAAGAGGGAGATGTGATCATTGATTACAACAAGCAAATAAAATTCATGCCCCTGATCATCAGCGGAACTATAAGAGTGATGCGCAAAGATGAGGAAGGTCGAGAGATCCTTTTATATTACCTTAGTTCCAACGAAAGCTGTGCCATGGCATATACCTGTTGTATGGAGGCCAGAAAGAGTGAGATCAAGGCCATTGCAGAAGATAATGTAGAACTTATCACTATTCCTCATGAAAAGCTAGATGAGTGGTTGGTCAAATATCCAAGTTGGAAAAGTTATATATTCAATAGTTTTACGCAACGCTTCAATGAACTTCTCAAATCGTTAGAGAGCATTGCCTTTCATAAACTGGATGAACGGTTGATCAAATACCTGAAGAACAAAGCAAAGGTAAGCGGCAAATCATCGATACAATTGTCGCACAACCAGATCGCAGAAGAAATGGGCACCAGCAGGGTTGTTATTTCCCGCTTGCTGAAACAACATGAGAACGATAAAAAAGTTGTGTTATACTGGAACGAGATCAAAATACTAAGCACCATTTAGTATTCTTTTATTGCTTATTAGGTCAAGTTAAAAGTCCTAAATAACTCTGTTGCTTTTTTCAATTATATTTGTGTTATGCGAAACCATATTGCCTTGTTAATTGTAGTTGTTTGTCTTTTACATTCAGCAACACTCATTTCGCAAACAGATGTGTATGAGCTCAAGCAAACTCAGTTAAGATCGCAACTGGAAAATCTGGATGCAAACACACATAAAAAAGGGCCAAAAAGAGGTTTAGGAAATTTGCTACTTAATCTATATCAAACACATATTTCTGTTCAGATCTCTGCCGATTGCTTATATTCATTATCATGCTCGAGATATTCACGCGTAGTGGTAAACAGGAAAGGTTTGTTACTTGGTGTTCTGTTGTCTGCTGACAGACTTTCGAGGTGCTCCTCCTTTTGTGCGAAAGATATCCCTGAAAGAAAATATAACGACGATGGCCTTGTTGAAGATAATCCTTAAAAGAAAATTGACTCTCATCTGTTGTTCACTGTCATTTAATGTACTTGCAGTTAGCAACTTCAATGACACGGTATTCAAACGTCTTATTTCAAAGACCATAAATTACATTGAACTCAATCAGGTTAAAGTTCAGAATGGCAATGAATGCTTTGCAGGAGAATGGCCTACATTCATACAAAACCTCGAAAAGATCTCGTATCTGGGGTACAAAGGAAAATCAGCCTATGATTCAAACATCTTCAAAACATTATACGTTCATAATGGGCTGGCAGAGTATTACCTGAACTTCGAACAGAATGAACGTATCATTTCCATTCTTAAAAGAGCACAGTCGGGTTTTCACAGATACATCAAAGACAGCCCCTTCGACTTTTGGCCTGAAATGCCCGGAGCAACTCATGGGAAGTGCCCAGACCTTGAATGCACGCAAAGAAGGGCTAACAACTTCTATTACCATTACAAATTCATTAATGATTATGCCAACATTTATAACGATGCAGACGATACCTCAGCAGGTCTTTTAGCATATTATTTCAGCAACAAAGTGAAGGACCGAACCGGAACAGATAGTCTTGCATACTTCAACTTATATAAGTTATCGCCTTTTGTTGAACGATACAGAGATACCGGTGAGCGTAAAACCAATTGGTATAACAAAAAGATAGGATTAAAAGGACGTACTGGTGCTTACATGACATGGTTTGGTCCGGACAGACCGAAATCAAATGTATTCAATTGGTTCAAACCTTTACACCCGCAGCAGAATATTCTATACGGAACAAACGAAGTAGATTGTATCGTGAATGCGAATATCCTTCGTACCATGTATGCTCTTGGAGACACCATGGCTGAAGGGATTCCGCAAGCCAAAAAATTGATCAGAGAGGCAGTTAATAAAAAGATCTGTCATACATGTGGTGTATACTACCCAACGGAATTCAGCTTTCATTATGCTGTTGGAAAAGCCATTTCGTCAGGAGTAAGCGGATTAAACGATGTGCGTGAATCCCTGATAAAGGATATACTTTCACGCATGAACATCAACGGATACTGGCCTTCATTCACAAGCACCAATCATGTTCAGTCAACCCTATTTGCCATCAACGCACTTTTATTACTTCAACAAAACAATCAATACATGCCCGAAATTGAAAAGGGTCTGAATTATATTATCAGATCAAAAATTGAAGAGGGCAATATCGTCTACTGGCAGGCCGGTATATTCTTCAGTGGCGGCAGTGCTGTAAGGTATGAGCATGTCTGGCGGGCGGAATCCTACACTTCTATCCTAGCCTTAGAGGCATTTACAAATTACCTGAGGTCAAAGGCATGAGATCATCAATATTCATATTCTTTGCTCTCCTATTGTTTTTCAGAGGCTATACACAATTGCTGGATACTTTGCCTTTGGATAAGAAGATGAATTTTGTATTGCAGTTAAAGAACAACAAACAATTGAACGATGCCATTTTTTTAACCTCACATTTCAATTCTGTTAAACCACATGATTCGCTGAAGTTAGTGGAGATCAAATTGAATTTGGATGCGAGGCTTTACAGAACAGCAGATTCATTGGTGACATGTTACTTCAGCTCCAATAATGATACGCTGATCGATGATTGTTCCATCATATTGATCAAGAATCATTGTCATCTTGAGAGTGGCAGATTCAACGACCTTATGGAACCAAAGTGCATCAAGCATGCTGCCCATCAGGAAGTGTGGAAACTTCAATTGCTTATCAGCTATTTATTACAAAATAAAACAGAAGAATTTGATGCCGTATTCAATTCAAGAAAATGCAATGACCCTGTTTTATCTTTGATAGAATTTGATCTTTATGTTCAAATGATGGATCTTAAAAAATTTCGCTTTAAAAAACCATTTGTGGCAGGATTATTATCTGCAATAGTTCCAGGTTTAGGAAAGATCTACACCAAAAAGCCACATGAAGCATTGATGGGATTTTTGCCTGTTGCATTCAATTTCTTGCAGGCAGCAGAAGGCTATTACTACGAACAATGGAAAAGTCCGCATTTGTATGTTTTTGGGTCCCTGGGAACAATGTTCTATGCCTCAAACATTGCAGGTAGCGCCACCTCTGCCAAGAGAAAAAATCAGGAATTTTTAACGAAGATAAAAGACAACATAGATTTTGAAACAGCGAAACTTATATCCTTCTATTAATTGGAGCATAGTACTCTTCCTTTGTTCAATGCAATTGTTTTGTCAAAACAACAGATTGAACAGATTGGAACTGCAGTATCTTGAATCGGTCTCTGTTTCGAAAGAAGACAAAGCGAAGTTGGATATCCAGATCGCGGATATGTTCATTGCAGAGGGAGATCATTACCATGCGGAGAATTATTTCAGTAAAGCCGGAAAAGACTCCGCAGTTAGCTTTGATTCTTTATTCACCAGCGCCAATCTATAGATCATGCAAAATAATTTCACCGAAAGCATGAATATCCTTAACACCATTGAAACCTCCACCCTCACAGAAACACAACTGAGGACCTATAACGAACTTTACACTTACAATTTAAATCACTCTCTAAAACTCAAAGAATCAAAGGAATTCCTGGTCCGCAATTTATTGGCCGCAAAAAAAGACACAACAGGAATAACTGATTTTTATCATAAGATCAGTTCAAGCAAACATTACGATCTTAAAAAAGCGTCGCGCAGATCAAGGCTATTCCCGGGCTTAGGCTTATTTTATGTGAATGAGCCAAATAAAGCAGGCACCAGTATTTTACTGAATGGCATATTTGCAGGCTACACAGCCTACAGTATTTACACCAAGTATTATTTTACTGCGGTGCTAACCGGTATGGCTCAATTCATGAGATTTTACAATGGAGGCAGGAAAGCAGCCCTAAATTTTGCATCTAAAAAAAATACGAGGACAAGTCTAAATAATTTAATACTCATTGATGAGTATTGTCGTAAAAAATATTTGGATAATTGATTTTAAACTTCTTTCTTTGGTTCAATTAATTATTTCAATTATGAACAACAAATTTATTCTACCTGTATTAATTTTTACTGCAATGTTATTTGCTTCATGTGCAAAGCGCGTTGCTCCACCTTATTCTACCGTTGAAAAGAGCTGAAAGATCAGCCCGGGCATGACCGCTTCTGATGTATCAAGTACCTTAGGGATCCCTCCATACGATATCTATCATATGGCTGGTGACGGAAGTACTGTCCACGTGTATTGGTATAAATTAAAACAAAGAAAGAACACAGGTTGTGCCGTAATGGAAAACATTGGCTTAGCAGACCCATTCTATTCTAAGGAAGAAAACTTAGCAGTTGGTGCTTCTTATTATACTACCAGCCACCGTGTATATGTATTGTATCAGAACGGCAAAGTAAGTTCATTGGTAACTGATGCTGGTCGTGAAGATTCAGAAGATCTATTGGTACAAAACAACACCATTCAGTTCATCTCTAAAACCAACCGTCATTCATTTAACTACTATAATTATGAGAAGTTAGAGTTAGGTCAGCAATTGATCCGTTTAGACTCTAAAGGAAACTTTGTAAATAATTCTGGTGGATTATTTGGTGGTTCAACAACTAAGAAAAAAGGTTGCGGACCAAAAGGTTGTTCTGGCAAATAATAACACAAACCGAGACAAACTCAAGTTTGTTCAATTATTTATTAAGGCTTAACCAATGACTTCAAGAATCAGGCTTTCTCTTGTTATATTGTCATCCATCATGGGTGTTCAGCTTTCTTTTGCTCAGTCAAAAAAGAATAGCACTACCCAGAAAAATATAACAACCACAGACAACACATCTAATGTAGTGGAGGAAATAAAAGCTAAAAGTAATGCCATATCATCTGAAATGGGCAACTTTGAGCAGGACGTGACCTTCTATAGCATTAGTGAGGCTTTGGCTGCGCCTTCTTCTGTTACCAAATTGATCTTGAACAATCAAGGACTTAACTCCATCCCTTCTGAGATCTCAAAATTCTCAAATCTAAAGGAACTAAACCTTTCTGATAATAATATTCAGGAATTGGGTTCTTCACTTTCAAGTTTAAGTAACCTTGAAGTGCTTAACCTAAGTGGCAACAACTTCTCCTCAATTCCTTCAGAATTGTGCGGGTTGAAGAATTTAAGATCCCTGAACTTAAGCAATAATAAGATCAGTGGTGGTTCTGTTTCTTGTATGACCAATTTGGAAAGACTGTTCCTGAACAACAATCAATTGACCAGCTTACCTTCAGGTTTAACAGAACTAAGCTCTCTCAAGTCGATCTATTTGCAATCAAATAGCCTTACAACATTGAGTGATAAACTTGCTACCATGCTAAATTTGCAAGTATTGCTTGTACATTTGAACAAGATCGCTGAAGAGCCGCTGGCCTTTAAGAACAATGGAATAATTAAATACGTTTTTAATCCTCAAGCGATCAATAACGCGTACTTGTACAAATACATGACCCAAGCGAGTACCGGCAATACCTACTCTGGTATTAACAATTCATCTCAAGGTCCATCAAACAACTCAGTGGATTTGACTCTTACAACAAACAACTCTAAT
Organism: Bacteroidota bacterium; assembly: GCA_036822555.1. Taxonomy (GTDB): domain Bacteria; phylum Bacteroidota; class Bacteroidia; order B-17B0; family Aurantibacillaceae; genus Aurantibacillus. Next base: position 12,586 of record DAISHL010000022.1, read on the forward strand.
ATCATTGATTATACTTACAACATCCGTACACAGGACATCGGCAATGGATTCAGATTAATTAAGATTGGGGATCATCCCTATAAACGTTATTCTAAGTTTCGCTTAGCCATTAATGCCTACGGTTATATTTTACTTTGGTCAGAGATTCATTGGTTGATCTCTAAAAAGCACAGAGATAACGTCAGATTATCTTACATCTATTATCAGCAAAAAGAAGTGGAAAGACTTTCACAGAAAAAATTCAAATTCAAAAGGCTTAAGAAAGCCAACAGAATAAATAAATCAACTGTGAGAAAGTACAGAAGATATTTAAGATCACACGGATTAAGAGCTAATTAACATTAGCTCTTTTTTTTGCATTAAAGTCCCCCTTTTATTTGCTTATCCCTTCAGAATTTAGGACATTAGTAAAGCCATTGCAACATGTTAAAAATACCTCTTCACATTATGAAACCAATTAAAGCCGGG
>DAISHL010000022.1:13063-13829 GCA_036822555.1 Bacteroidota bacterium
GCGCTGCTTTTTATCCAGACCTATTTAGCATGGGATATATTAGCACATGATTACTACACTATTTATGTGTACCGTAAAAAGAAATTCACTGCCTCTGGCGTTGACTTTAAATTATATTTCAATGGATTAGAATTAACCACTATTCCAAACGGTGGTAGATTAGAATACAGATATTACAAGGAAGGCCGCACAAAAATAATGGTTGGTGTATTCTCTGAGTATGGATTAGCCTCTGATAACTACACCACTTTAATGCTGGATATTAAAAAAGGAGAAAGCTATTATTTTGAAGGTGAAGGCAAAACACTCAAACAGATGAACAATGTGGCAGGCAAAGCTGCGTTTGAAAACACTTCTGATTTTAAAGGTGAGATCAACTTTATAGATGATAAACCTTTTGTAGCTGTTGAAGATGAGAAAAAGGACGTGGCTCCAGCAAGCAGCACCAATGTGAATGCAACAAAAACAAGTCCATCGATCAATGCTAAACCCCCAAAGATCCTCATCACCAATCCGGTTGTAAAAAGCGGAAGCAGCATTAATACAGATAATGCCACCTATGTGATCAAGGGTACCGCAGGATCAATGGTTGGTATTGCTGAAGTGCGCGTTAATGATGAAGAAGCAGCAATTACTAAAGACGGAGATTTTACCTCCCCTCAATCTCTGAACCTGGGCAACAATCAGTTTACCATCATAGCCATGGATGTTAATGGACAACGCTCAGAAGTTACCTTCTCTTTCATTCGTAACGAACCTGTAGCTA
>DAISHL010000023.1:0-13586 GCA_036822555.1 Bacteroidota bacterium
GGATCAACTTCACCTTCTGGCGGGCATTGGTGATAATGTTCGGGTCAATGTTGTTTGCCTTTAATTTATGTTCATATACGATCTTCTCCATCTGATCTTTGATGTATGTTTGAAATGCGAAGCCCGGGGATTTTTTAAAGAAGATCTTTGTGGCACCTGCACCTCCTTCAACAAAGTTAGGGGCTATCCAAAGTAAGCTCGAGTAACCGTCTGAGGCAAAGGTTTCCAGGCGTTTGTCCAATTTATCGTTGCTGAAAGTAAGTGTAATGAAATCATTGCCTTGTAGCTTATTCTCAAACAGATGTGTTTCATCTATGACAAGTACATTTTGCTCGGTCTTTTCTGCCTGTGTCATTTTAATGATGAAGGCCATGAAGCCTGTGATCAAAATGGGTGCAAGTAGGGTCATGATAATGAACGTTTTGTTCGTTATCTTGCTCATGATCTCGCGATTGATGACTAATAAAATCTTATGCATTTCTTAATAGGTTATTCTGTATAATTGCTTTTGGTGCCAAGTGTATTTTCATCGTGGTTTACCTTCATAATAAAGATGTCGTTCATGCTTGGAATGATCTCATTAAAGCTCACCATTTCGCAGGTAGGTAATACCAGTTGTAGCATTTGGTTCGGGGTGAGGTTGTTCAGCAATTTAATGGTGAACAATTGAATGTCTCCATCGGACTCTTTTTTCAGTACCTCTGCACCCGTCCACAAGGCATTGGTGAATCCCATTACATTTCCTCTGAATGCTACCTTATAGGTGTGTGTACGATGCGTTTTGCGAATGTCTTTTACGGAGCCATCTAGTATCTTTTCAGATTTATGTATCAGGGCAATATTATCACACAATTCCTCCACACTTCCCATGTTGTGTGTTGAGAAAATAATGGTGGTGCCTTTCTTTTTAAGTTCGTTGATCTCATTCTTAATCAGTTGTGCATTGATTGGGTCAAAGCCGCTGAAGGGTTCATCCAATATCAATAATTCCGGCTCGTGCAATACCGTTACAATGAACTGAACTTTTTGTTGCATGCCTTTACTGAGTTCTTCCACCTTTTTCTTCCACCAGGTTTGCATTTCAAATTTCTCAAACCAGTAATTGAGGCGTTTTTTAGCTTCTTGCTTGCTTAGACCTTTTAGCTGGCTTAAGTACATGGCTTGGTCGCCAACGGTCATTTTCTTATACAATCCACGTTCTTCAGGCAAATAGCCAATGCGTTCAACATGTTTCGAGGATAATTTCTCGCCATTGAACAGGATCTCTCCGGTATCTGGACCAGTGATCTGATTGATGATACGGATCAATGATGTTTTGCCGGCACCGTTAGGGCCAAGCAATCCAAAGATGCATCCTTTTGGGATATCCAGGTCAATATTCTTTAAGGCAGTATACCCTGAGTAGTTTTTTGAAACCTGATTGATATTTAAAATATGCGACATATGTCCAAAGGTATTATTAATTGATCTAAAGTAGCCGGTAATTCGTATGAGCGGACAAAAGCCTTAATCAACATCAACAACGCCACCACTAACAACAAACTTCATAGCTTCTGCTGCATCGGTGTCAATTGGTTTGATCTGGTCTTTAGATACGATCACAAGCCTGCCAGAAAGGGAATAGGAGTAAGGCAGGTATACCGCCACTTTATCTTTTATATTAAGGTCCTTTAGATCTTCACTGGTTAAAAATCCGATCTCCTCTATATTCGCCTGTGGGTTGGTTGCTACTAGAACCGGCTTGTTGAATTTCTTTTTATTCCCCATAAATGCATTGGTAAAATCCTTGATGGGAGAATAAATGTGTCTGATGAATGGAGCGTGTTCTAGCTTGTCTTCAAGAAAACTAAAAAAATTACTGAACACATATGAGGAGGCCAGTGTACCAAGAGCGGTGATCAGTCCAACGGTTATAAGCAGACCTAATATGGTATTCAATGCAGGATTGCCAACGATCCCCAAAAAGGAAAATAGTCCTGAAAAGAAATCAAAAAGTTTGAAAATGATAGTAAGTGTAATTACTACCGGAATAAACAAAATAAGGCCCTGAATAAAATAGCTTACAAACTTTTTCACGTATTAAAATTACCCAAGATTGTTGCTGCAATCCGGTAAAGCTTTTTATTTTATCAAAAGAGAAATTAACAAGCTTATCTTCTTTTGATCTGCTCAATTTCTACGTGCAAGCTTTTCAGCATATTCATGATGCTGTCTAAATTCAGTTCATCTTCCTTGTATTGGCGCATGTTTATTGAGCAGGTGTATTCCCATAGCTCAAGAATATCCATGAGTTTAACTTTGTATGGAGGGTATGTTTTATTGTCTGAGTGCAATTCAACGGTACCTTCCTTCTTGTTCACATTCATCAGGCGTTTGTATGACAGACCATCGTCTTTAGTGACCACAATGTAAGTATGGCCATTACGAATATCGTCCAGACGTTCCACATATTTGCCTATCACAAAGGATCCGTCCCTTAATGGCGGCATACTATCGCCTTTGATAGGGAAGGCACGGTGTTTGCCGGTAGGAAGGAATGGCAATTGCATTTTTGGTAAACGTTCAACGTATTCAGGGTCGGCATATCCTTTAAGATATCCCGCACTGGCTTTTAAGGGAATGAGCTCTACCATATCGTTCCCTTCATGATCTAATAAAATAGGGAAGAGGATGCGGTTCTTTCCAACCTTCATTAAACCGTCGAGATTGGTCTTTTTCAGATCCCCTCGCACTAATGCATCAATGGCAATGTGAAAGAATTCAGAAAGCCTGATCAGGAGATCGATCGGGGGCTCATTTCTACCTTCTTCATACCCGCCAATGCGGCTTCGTGTTACATTCAGCTCGTCTGCCAATTGCTCTTGCGACAAGCCTTTCAGCTGTCTTAAAAAACGGATGTTGTTCGCTATCTTACTCATTGCTATAAAATGTAGTATAAAGATACTATTTTTTGTAGTTATTTGCAAGTACCATTTTTAAACACAATGGTGTTAAATAAAAACGGCCAGACGATTCGTCTGGCCGTTCAAGCATTTCGCTTATAGTGATTAGTTGTCGGTTCTTAATTTGATACCGTCAGCTTTTACAATGATGGTTTCAGTGAAACGGCTAACGGTGATAACGGTCTTTCTATCGAAACGAACATTCACGAAGTAGTCGATCTCTGGGTATTTCTTTACCATTTCAAAGTAAGCAAAATCCATAGCAGGATCGCCAGGAGTTGCTTTCTTAATTAGTCCGGCAAACATACCACCGGCAACTTTAACGCCGGCAGGACCGTATACGTTATTGAACAAAGAGTTCTCGTACATTGAACCGGTTATAGCCTCATTAGGACCCGGAGCAAAATACATAACCTCATGTGCATCACGGGATACGATCATTCCTTTTTTGTAATTCTCTGTATAGGCTTTGTCTAGGATCTTACCTTGTGAACTTCCTTTACCTGTAACAGTAGAAGTAGATTCAAGGTTACCTACCAAAGTAAAATCGTTTCTGCTCAACGGTTTGAAACGAATAGGCATATGTTTGATGTCTTTTGTATCAACCGACACGCTTTTGCACGAAGGCAAAATTGCGGCAACTGCAGCAAAAGCTAATATGATACTTAATTTTTTCATGGTTTAATCTTTTTAATTTTTAAATAATGAACACTAGTTGAATAACCTATTTCAGATTATTTTTCAGTATTTAAAGTGATACCTTTAGCAGTAACTTTAACTTTGGTAGTATATTTAGTTAAAAACAATAACCATTTTTAGTGAATTCCTTCTCAACACGGATGTTTGTCAGGTAGTCGAAGCTTGGGTTAGCTTCCAATAAGCGGTAAACAGCAACCTGAGATGCTTTGTCTAAACCATAACCAGAAACAACACCTTGGCGTAATTTGTTCTTTTCTTCACCAATTGTTTTAGTAGTGTGGATAAAGCCCAACAAAGTGGTCATTTCCTTTACTTCAACTTCAGCACTAACGTCCTTAGAAAGCTTATAGTCAGCTCTTGATACAGTCATACCAGGGAACTGAACTGAGTTCTTAGAATTGTTAGTTAACTTCTTTGTACATGATGAGAACACCATTGTTGCTGCAATAGCAGCGATAAATAATTTTTTCATAGTTGTGTTTTTTTAGATATACAGATAGAACATTATTTTAAGTATTTCGCAAGTTTATACCCTTAAAACACATGTTAATAGAACAATAAATGGATTTAATCAGAAATTAATGTAAAATATTCATTAACAAATAATTAATAAGAAGAAAAGTGTAAGTGACGTTGTGATTGCAATAATGCTATAATAATGATGTAAGTTGAGCGTCTAAAGGATCCACTCTGCTAGGAAAGAACTTTACGATGTTTCCTTTCTCATCGATCAGATATTTGCAGAAGTTCCAGTTTGGTGCTTCATCTGTTACGCCATTCTCTGCCTTAGTGCTTAACCATTTGTAAAGAGGATGCATATCTGCTCCTTTCACACTGATCTTTCCCATCATGGGAAATGTTACCCCATAATTCTTGGTGCAAAATGTTTTGATCTGTTCAGCACTTCCCGGTTCCTGACCACCAAAGTTATTGGCAGGGAAACCAATCACCACTAATTTATCTTTGTATTTTTCGCTTAAGGCCTGCAAATTTTTGTAGTGAGGTGTGTAGCCGCACTCACTGGCCACATTTACTAGCAGCATTTTTTTTCCTTTGTATTGTTTCAGCGTGGTTTCTTTACCATCAAGGGTTTTTAACTTGAACTCATAAATGGCACCACCCTTCGATGTAGTTGAATTTGTCATGGTCTTAAAGCTGAGTGCTAAAATGGCAACTGCCAAAAGCACTGATAATGTTTTGATTGTTTTCATGATTGTTAAACACGCATTGTTCAATAAGGTTCAAAAAAAAGGCCCTCTCAAGGGCCTGTTCATTATTTCATTTTTGGAGCGATCACCATTTGCATTTTTTTACCTTCTAAAACCGGTAATTGTTCTGCCTTTCCATAATCCTCAAGGTCATTAGCAAATTTCAATAACAAGATCTCGCCTTGTTCTTTAAATGCGATCTCACGACCTCTAAAGAATACAAAGGCTTTTACCTTGCATCCGTCCTGTAAGAACTTGATGGCATGTTTCTTTTTGAATTCGTAATCGTGCTCATCGGTATGTGGACCAAATCGAATATCTTTAATAACGATCTTTGCGGCCTTGGCCTTCATTTCCTTGGCCTTTTTCTTTTGCTCGTAAAGAAACTTACCGTAATCAATGATCTTACATACAGGTGGATCAGAGTTAGGGGCGATCTCTACTAGATCAAGTTCAGCTTCTCTGGCCATTTCCAAGGCCTTTTGAATTGGGTAAACTCCGGCTTCAATACCTTCGCCTACTACACGAACATTCTTGGCAAAAATTCTGTCGTTGATTCGGTGCTGTTCTTCTTTTACTCCGGGCCTTTTAAAGCCTTCCTTTAAACCTCTTGGTCTTGGTCTTGGAGCACCTTCTGATCCTTGTGCATTGTTTTGTTGATTTGAACCAGCATTGTTTGGTTTCTTAAATACGTTGATAATAACCTCCGCTTTTTAGTGTTCTTATTTGATTTTATTAGCCTTGTAAAATTACGATAAAATTCGTTTTTCAAAAATTAATTTAATGACTTCTGACGGAAATCATTTTCAATGGTTTCGTTCACAAGATTAGAGAATTCATGGATGGTAAATACACCCAGATCTCCTTTTCCATGTTCACGAACAGCAACTTTATTTTCGGCTGCTTCCTTTTCTCCAACGATCAGCATGAAAGGTATCTTGTTCACTTCATTATCTCTGATCTTCTTACCAATCTTCTCATTCCTGTCATCCAGTTTTCCTCTGAGACCTAGACCTATCAATTGATTCATCACATCCTTTGCAAAGTCGTTGTATTTCTCGCTGATAGGTAATACGGCAAATTGCTCAGGGGTTAACCATAATGGGAAATTACCACCGCAATGTTCGATCAACACAGCCACAAAACGCTCTAAGCTTCCAAATGGCGCACGGTGGATCATAACAGGACGATGTTTTTGATTGTCGCTACCGGTGTACTCCAACTGGAATCGTTCCGGTAAATTATAATCTACCTGAATAGTACCTAATTGCCACTTTCTTCCTAAAGCATCCTTCACCATGAAGTCAAGTTTAGGTCCGTAGAATGCAGCCTCTCCTAATTCCACCACAGTTTTCAGCCCTTTTTCCTTCGCACTCTCAATGATGGCTTGTTCCGCCAGATTCCAGTTCTCTTCGCTGCCTATATATTTGGTTTTATTTTCAGGATCACGTAACGAGATCTGTGCTGTATAATCTTTGAAATCCAAAGCATTGAATACATACAATACCAGATCAATCACCTTGCAGAATTCTTCCTTCACCTGATCTGGTCTGCAGAACAAGTGTGCATCATCCTGAGTGAATCCACGCACACGGGTCAAACCGTGCAATTCCCCATGTTGTTCATATCTGTATACGGTACCAAACTCCGCATATCTTACAGGAAGATCTTTGTAGGAACGAGGAGATGATTTATAGATCTCGCAGTGGTGCGGACAATTCATTGGCTTTAAAAAGAATTGCTCACCTTCCTGCGGTGTGTCGATAGGTTGAAAGGCATCGGCACCGTATTTTTCATAGTGACCGCTGCACACGTATAGATCCTTTAATGCAATGTGCGGAGTAATTACCGGAAGATATCCTGCTTTGGCTTGTGCTTGGCGCATGAATTGTTCCAAACGTTCGCGTAAAGCGGCACCTTTTGGTAACCACAAAGGTAAACCCATGCCCACTTTTTCACTGAAGGTAAACAATTCAAGTTCCTTGCCTAGTTTGCGGTGATCTCGTTTTTTAGCTTCTTCCAAAGCAACCAGGTATTCCTTCAATTCTTTATCCTTAGGGAAGGTGATACCATAAACCCTGGTGAGCATTTTGTTCTTTTCATCACCCTTCCAATAGGCTCCTGCAATGTTTAAAATTTTAGCAGCCTTGATGATTCCGGTGTTTGGTATATGTGGCCCACGGCAAAGATCTGTGAATTCTCCTTGCGTGTAAAATGTGATGTTGCCATCATCCAATCGTTCCAACAGGTCAAGTTTATACTCGTCGTTCTTCTCTTTGAAATAAGAAACAGCCTCAGATTTACTGATCTCTTTGCGGATATACGGATTGTTCTGACGAGCCAGATCAAGCATCTTCTTCTCGATCTTATCAAAATCGGCAGGTGTCAATGTATTCCCGCCCAGATCAACATCGTAATAAAAACCGTTCTCAAGAGGTGGGCCAACCCAGAATTTTACTCCGGGATATAAGCTTTCAAGAGCCTCAGCCATCAAATGCGCTGAGGAGTGCCAGAATGTGGCTTTCCCGTCTTCATCATTCCAGGTAAGCAATTGCAACGAGGCATCCGAATTTATTGGTCGGCTGCTGTCCCAAACTTCTCCGTTAACTTTTGCTGAGATTACATTTCTTGCCAGGCCTTCGCTAATGCTTAGTGCCACTTGGTGAGCGGTGGTTCCTTTAGCGTATTCACGCACTGAACCATCAGGTAGTGTTATTTTGATCATAATTTAGTTTGCCTAATTACAACTTAGGTTTTAATTCGTCACGAAGATACTAAATAAATTATGAAACGATGAGATCCTGTTCAATAAATTTCAGCCAATTCGCAAGCGATGAACTCAAAAAATTAGGGCTGTTTGTGAGGTCGGCAATCAAAACAAATTATTATATTTGTAAGGTAAGCACTTATTGAATACAATGGAACAAAAAACGAATACGGCATCAGAGAACGCATTGAGTTATGAGGAATTCAAGAAGACCGTTCTGGCTGATTATAAATTAATAAACGAAAGCCGTCAGGCTAGTTTATTGGGTAGAAAAGAGGTTTTAACCGGTAAGGCTAAATTCGGCATCTTCGGTGATGGCAAAGAGCTTGCTCAAGTGGCCATGTCAAAGGTTTTTCAGAATGGCGATTTCAGAAGCGGATATTACCGCGACCAAACCTTCATGTTTTCAATAGGCGCGCTTAATTTGCAACAATGGTTCGCAGGATTGTATGCGCATACCGATATCAATCATGATCCAATGAGTGCCGGACGCCAGATGGGTGGTCATTTTGCCACACATAGTCTGAATGCTGACGGAACATTCAAACCATTGATCAATCAAAAGAATTCATCTTCAGATATTTCACCAACAGGCTCGCAAATGCCTCGCTTGTTGGGTTTGGCCTATGCCTCACATTTTTACAGGATCAATGAGGATCTTCATAAGCCACCGTTCACTTACTACAGCAACAAAGGAAATGAAATAGCGTTTGGAACCATTGGTGATGCCAGTACCTCAGAAGGCTTGTTCTGGGAAACCATCAATGCAGCGGGTGTACTTCAGGTGCCAATGGTCATCAGCGTTTGGGATGATGGTCATGGAATCTCCGTACCAAAGAAATACCAAACCACCAAAGAGAGTATCAGCGAGATCTTGAAAGGTTTTCAGCGTGAGAAGGGTGGAAAGGGATACGAGATCTTCAAGACCAAAGGATGGGATTACGCGCATCTTTGTGAAACATACGAAAAAGCTTCTAAGGTTTGTCGTGAAGAACATGTGCCTGTGTTGGTGCATGTGGAAGAAGTTACGCAGCCTCAAGGACACAGTACCAGCGGATCGCACGAGAGATACAAGAGTAAAGAGCGTTTGCAATGGGAGATCGATTTTGATTGCGTAAAGAAAATGCGTGAATGGATCCTGAAGAATGCCTTGGCCAATGAGAATGAATTGTTCAAGATAGAAGAGGATGCCAAAGAAGCAGTAAAAGACGCAAAGAATGCGGCATGGAGCGCTTATCTGAAACCAATAAAAGAAGAGGCAACTCAGGTGATCGAGTTGATCGATGAATTGATCAATGCCGGAGCTTCCAATCTTTCATCAGTTAAAAGTGAATTGGACGGCCTAAAGGAACAAATTCGTAAAGATATTAATGTGGCTGCCAAAACAGACATCAGAGCTACAATAGGCTATGATAGTGCAGCACGCGAGAAATTGATCAATTGGGTACAAAACAGTAAACAGGAAAATTTTGATCGATACAGTTCTCATTTGTATTCAGAGTCTTCGCGCAAGGTTGGCAATATCAGTTCACACCCTGTGGAATATGCAGATTCAAAACAATGCGATGGACGCGAGATCTTAAGAGATAATTTCGATGCTATTCTTTCTAAATATCCTGAAGTGATGATCTTTGGTGAAGATTCAGGAAAGATCGGTGGAGTAAATCAAGGTCTGGAAGGATTACAAGCAAAGTATGGCGAGCACAGAGTGTTTGATACCGGAATTCGTGAAGCCACTATTATGGGGCAAGCCATTGGTTTAGCCATGCGTGGTTTAAGACCAATTGCTGAGATACAGTATCTGGATTATCTATTGTATGCATTGCAATTGATGAGTGATGATCTGGCTACTGTGCAATGGCGCACCAAAGGAATGCAAAAAGCCCCGGTGATCATTCGTACGCGCGGACATCGTTTAGAAGGTGTATGGCATAGTGGTTCTCCTATGGGTATGATCGTTCATGCCTGCAGAGGAATAAATATTTGTGTGCCACGTAACATGACCATTGCATCAGGTTTCTACAATACATTATTGGAAGCCGATGAACCTGCCTTGATCGTTGAACCATTGAATGGCTACCGTTTAAAGGAAGCGCAGCCAAGCAATTTTGGTGAATACAAGTTCAAGTTAGGAATACCTGAAGTATTAAACGAAGGAACTGATATCACATTGGTTTCTTATGGCAGTACCTTGCGTATTGCGCAAGAAGCAGTAAAGACACTTTCTGAAATGGGAGTGAATGTGGAACTAATTGACGTGCAAACCCTTATCCCATTTGATATCCATCATTCGATCGTAGAGTCAGTAAAAAAGACAAATCGTTTGGTAGTGCTTGATGAGGATGTACCGGGTGGAGCAAGCGCCTATATTTTACAAAAGATCGTTGAAGAGCAAAAAGGATATCAATATCTTGATTCTGCTCCGGTGACCATAGCTTCAAAAGAACACCGTCCTGCCTACGGCAGCGATGGAGATTACTTCAGTAAGCCAAGTGCAGATGATGTGATCGAGGTACTTTATGGAATTATGCACGAGTTCGATCCGAACCGTTTTCCTAAAATTTATTAATTTCGTGAGGTCATTCTAAGCTTGGCATCAATTTGGTAATAGTTAAGACAAAAAAATTAAAATGAACATTTTTAAACTCTCCCTTTTCATACTTTTCCTGAATCTTACTTCCGGTTCCTTTGCTCAAAATGCTGATGCTGCAGCAACTGACGGAAAAAAGTCAAAGAAAGAAACAAAGTTCACTGAAGTAGTAAATACAGATTCCTTACCGGCAAGTGAGTTGTTGGCCAGAGCTGTTAACTGGGTAAAATTAGAGAACAACCGTTACGAAAAAACAAATGGCGTAACCACAGCCTCTAAAGCAGAGTGTATTGCCAAATTTCCTGTAAAACCAAAAGAACTGAATCCTGAATGTGATTATACCGGATTTGTTTCACTAAAGGTAATTGTTGAATGCAAGGACAATAAATACAGATACGTGATCAGCCAGCCAATACATGTTAGCAAAACCGGCAAGACCAATGCTGGTAACCTTGATAATGCTGTTCCGGAATGTGGAAGTATGATCATGAATGATATCATTTTCAAAAAGATCAAAGGAGAGGCCAATAAACTGGCGGCTATTATCATAGACGACCTTAAGGAGCAAATGAAGAAGGATAGTAAGGGCCCAGGCGACGAGTGGTAAACATCCTAATAGACATTATGAAAAGGTCATGCAAACATAAAGCGCATGACCTTTTTTGTTTTAAAAAAGTGCCTCTTTTCTTTACATTTTTTATAACTCTTGTTTAAAACTAAAGTTTCAATTAAGTGTTGATGTTGTACCTTTGTATTACTTTAATTATAACTCATTATGTCACAAAAACCAGAACATATTCATTGCTTAATTATCGGTTCAGGTCCTGCCGGTTACACTGCTGCTATTTATGCATCTCGCGCTGATCTGAAACCAGTTTTATATACAGGACTTACACCCGGAGGTCAGTTAACGGAAACTACCGAGGTTGATAATTTTCCAGGGTATCCTAAGGGAGTTACCGGTCCGGAATTAATGGAAGATCTGAAAGCACAAGCTGAGCGATTTGGTACGCAGGTGAGATTTGGTATGGTAACCAAGGCCGAGCTGAATAGCAATCCGAAACGCTTATGGATAGATGATACAACAGAAATCACGGCTGACGCAGTGATCATTTCTACCGGTGCAAGTGCAAAATGGTTGGGTTTGCCAAATGAACAGCGTTTGCGTATGAACGCGGGTGGTGTTAGTGCATGTGCCGTATGTGATGGATTCTTTTATAAAGGACAGGATGTAGCCATTGTTGGAGCAGGAGATACTGCAGCAGAAGAGGCCACATACCTTGCAAAGCTTTGTAAAAAAGTATACATGATCGTTAGACGTGATGAGATGCGCGCCAGTAAGGCAATGCAGGCACGTGTTAAAGATACTGCAAACATTGAGATCCTTTGGAACAGTGAAACGGACGATATCTTAGGCCAGGATACTGTGAATGGTGTAGTAGTAAAAAATGCAGTTACTGGAGATAAACGTACTTTGGATGTTACAGGATTCTTTGTGGCTATTGGCCATAAACCAAATATTGATATTTTCAAAGGTCAGTTGGATATGGACGAAATGGGATATATCCAGGTTGTTCCCGGAACCTCAAAAACAAACATTGAAGGTGTATTTGCAGTAGGCGATTGTGCAGATAAACATTACCGCCAGGCTGTTACAGCAGCTGGAAGTGGATGTATGGGAGCCTTGGATGCTGAACGTTGGTTGGCAGCTCAACCTGTACATGCCTGATCATTTTGGCTTAATATTTTTTTGGAAAGTTTTGTGAGAAGAATAGTTTACATATTTATCTTATTGTATTCTCAAAGTTTGCTGGCGCAGCGTTTTGCCGATCAGGCACCGCAGATCAAGCGTTATGAGCAGAGGGAGGTACTCGATAGTGTACACGGTATCATCGTGTACAATAAGCTTATTGAACCTCTTGGTGGCGATTCCATTAAATACAACAAATCCGGATATAATATGCAGGGTTGGACCGATGATTACTATATCAGCGGAAAACCTTTGCACAAAGGATATTATATTGACGGAAGACTAAAAGTGTTCAAGAATTTTTATGAGAATGGCCAGGTAGAAAGATCATTCATCAGTCCGGATCCATTGCATTGCAATCTCGATGTTTTTTATGAGAATGGTACTCCAAAACAAAAGATCCTGTATTACGATGGCAAGCCTCAAAAACAGTATGAATACTTCATCAATGGTTTGCCAAAACTGGCTCTTGAAAACGAGAAGGAGATGAAGTACATCACACTTAGAAAGTCGTGGTATGAGAACGGACAAATGGAAAGCATTACGGAATTAAAGGATAAGAAAGATAAAAAATTCAGTCTAAAAATATTCTACAAAAGCGGTCTGTTAATGGAAGAAGGAATGCTTCGCTTAAGTGATGACGGCAAGGAATACGTTAAAGAGGGGGTTTGGACCTTCTATGATGAAAGTGGAAAAAATAAAAAGACCGAAAAGTTCAAATAGGTCTTGTTTCAAAGCCAAGTTATAAACCAACAGGTTTTCATAATATACAGTCTTATCTAAACGCTCATTCTCTCCTTTTTGGGTATATTTGAGTTTAAATGAAAACCATCATCGATAGCAGATCTGTGAACAGTTTTGATCTTAAAGAGGTCATGCGTTACAAGGATCTTTTATGGAATTTATCAATGCGTGATGTGTTGGTACGTTACAAGCAAACCATTATTGGGGTGATGTGGGCTATTGTAAGGCCATTGATCAATATTGTTATTTTCGGTTTATTGAGTCAGTTCATTGAACATTCACCAAATGTTACGGATAAGTTCATTCAGGTATCGGCCGGTGTTATCATTAGGGGATTGATATCCACTGACATTAATGACTCAAGCAATTCAATTCTAAGCAATGATAATATTCTAACCAAAGTATATTTCCCAAAGATCATCATTCCATTATCTTCCTTAACCGTGTGTTTGATCGATTTCCTAATCTCGTTCGTACTGTTATTCATTTTACGTATTTCTTTCATTGGTATGCCTGGTCCTGAATTCCTGCTATTCCCGTTGATCATAGTGTACGCTCTGGTGTTCAGTTTTTCAATTGGTTTGTATTTTTCTGCGCTCAATGTCAAATTCAGGGATGTGAAATTTATAATTCCGTTCCTGCTTCAGTTAGGATTTTATGTATGTCCTGTGTTCTTAAGCACCAATTTCTATTTACAAAAATTACCTTCCATTCTTCATCCTCTGTTTCTTTGCAATCCTCTGTTTGCCATCATTGATGGGTTCAAGTATTGTTTTCTTGGTCAGCCTTTACAAATTCCAACGCTGTATGTGCTGGTCGGAACAGGTATTACCGTCATCATGTTATTTATTAGTTTACGTTTTTTTGTAAAATTCGAACGTAGTTT
>DAISHL010000024.1:0-13432 GCA_036822555.1 Bacteroidota bacterium
AATGTAGCGTTCGAATTTTGTTGCTCCCAGAGACATTGCCAATGTGGAGTACGTTGATTCTACAAGCTTTGCGGCAACAGCTAAACTTCAAAAGAAAGATCAGATCATTGGTGTTTACGGCAATAATGTTCTGTATTATGATGAGTTGAGTACACTATTGTTAAAGAATGAGGGCAAATATGTTGAACTAACCATTTTGCGTGGCGCAGACACTGTTCAAACCAAATGCAATGTTACAACAGATGGCAGAATTGGATTTGCACCTGGTTTTGTAAAAGAAATTAAAATTGAAGAGGCAAAATTCGGTTTCTTTGGTGCTCTGGTGCAAGGCTTCAAGGATGGCATGGAGATGATCGTTCTGCAGGCTAAACAGTTTGTGGTAATTTTCACTGTGCCTGAAGCGCACAAACAAGTTGGAGGCTTTTATACCATGGTGCAGCAAATGAGTCCGCAATGGGATTGGCATGCATTCTGGACCTTTACCGCATTTCTTTCACTGGCCCGTGCTTTCATGAATTTCCTTCCAATTCCTATGCTCGACGGAGGTTATATCATGTTCATCCTTTGGGAAATGATCACCGGAAAAAAAGTTTCAGACAAGATCGTTTATTACGCAAATCAGGTAGGCTTATTCATTGTGTTGGCCTTAATGATCTATGCGAATACCGATTGGTTACGCGATTAATGTATCTTTTATAACGAACATTCATTATTACTAAAATGAAAAGATATTCGGTTGTTGTACTTTTGCTTGCAGCCTCGCTTCATGCTTTGGCTCAAAACACAACTATTGGCAGCAAATCAAAAACTGAAGCGCCGGGTATTCATAAAGTGATGCTTATACCATTTGAACCTAAATTGTATAACAGTGAGATCGATTACAGCATTAACCGTGAAACAAAACTTACGGGCAAGGAAATCAAGGCAAAGTTTCGCGACGGTCTTAACGAACAATTGTATAAATCTTTCAAAGGCGTAAAGTATGGTGTTGTGGATCTGATGGAAGATACAACAAAATACAAGAAGGAAACAGAAAGCGTCTATTCACATTTGTCTTATGAATACGTAAAGGTTCCTGATCAAAACAATTACAAACCACCTGTAAAAGAGAAGAAACAGAACGCCATTGAAAAAGGGCAATTGAACATTGAGACCAATACCGATGCGCGTTTTATGAATGCAAAGATCACAGATGCCAGACTGGTACCTGTGTTATACGGGAAGTATAAAACCGATGTGTTTGTATTTATAAACCAGTTAGACATTAAGGCAGGTACCGGTGGAACAGACATGACAGGTACCGGAACAAACGAAAGCCGCAGGATCATTGTGCATTACACAGTGTATTCATATGATGCCAAAGAGATCAATTCCGGGATCGCCGAACAGGAGTTTCCATCGGATATAAATAATCCATCCAAGATCATCGATAAGTATTTTTCTAAGGTCGCTGAAACTATCAATCAGCGTGTTCAGAAGGCTTTGGCCCCTAAGAAGTAATACGCCTATTGCTCCAGCGTATTTTCTGTCGCATATTTTTTCACTATCAGTTCGTAGCTGATGAAAAGCAACACCAACATTGGAAAAAAAGGTTTGATGTAATTGACATCAATTATGCTATTTTTTAGATCGCGTGGAACAAGGTCTGTGAACCAAAGTGAGGTAAATGCCAAACTTAAAAAGAACAAAGCTTTCTTCAGCATGTTCTTGTCAGTAACAAAATACCAAATAGCAACACCGCACATGGTAATGATAAATGTTGGTGATTCTGCTTTGTAATTAAAGATCACCATCCATAACAGTATCAGTGCAAGATATTCTGTTCGGAAGCGCATGCTTGAAGCCTTATGATAGAAGGCCAGAGGAAGCAAGAGCAGTATAACGCCTAAGATCAGTGTAACAATTTTAAAAGAACCCTCAGGCAATAAATGCTGTGTAAAAATGTATGCACTCATGCCAATGGAAGCGCTTTGGTCAGCCTTCAACATCACCAACCAGTTCTGATACTGTGCGAACAGCTCGCCCGGACTAACCACTGCTAAAGGCAGAACAAAAAGCAATAGTCCCCAAGCTACCATGTACAAAATTGACCTGACCTTCTTTGGATACAGAAACAACAATAAGGCGCCAAGTACAGAGTAAATTTTAATATACACGCCCACAACGATTAGTAAAGAGGCCCAAATGGTGTTGTTCTTTTCAAATTGGTTATAAGCCATAATGGTAAGACCAGCCAGTAATTCATTGCTCTGGGAATTCTGAATCGTAAGGATCAATTCAAATACCAGGAACAAAAGCATCAGCGGCAATTGTTTAGGTGTGTTCATGAATTTCATTCCTTTTAAACCATAGAACAATACTAAAACATTTATGGCATTCCATAAGAAGAGACCAATTGGGTCAGGAGTCCAGCTTAACACGCCCATTGCCATTGCAAAGGTTGGGCTGTATTTGTATAGATCGGCATACTCTGCAGAGTAGTAGTCATACATGTTCCTGTTATCCAATAAATGAAAGAAAGAATATTTGAAGATCACATAGTTGTTGTAATGCGTATGATTACCGCCCCATAAGTCGTTAACACCAAGTAAAAGATTTTGTATGGTAATGATAATTGTAAGCAACAACAAGAGTGCCAACAACACATTTGTGTTGCACAGGAAGGCAATACTTTTTTGTTTGATACTCATGAATAGATGAATGCTAAAGTATCAAATCTTTTTGATACTATGAGTTACTATTGAAAGTTGATCCTCAGACTAAATCCTCCGGATGCATTGCTTGTAGGGAAGGAAGCAGATGTTTGAGGCTTGTTACGGATCCAGTCATAGAATATGCGCAAGTTGATATTTTGTGTTAGGGCATAATCCAAAGACGAACGAATAGTGATGATATTTGTTCCTCCTGTTGGAACACTGATGTCATCTGCAATACGGCGTATCACCGATAGGTTCTTACGGTAGCTGAAGTCAACCTTTGCGGTCAGGTCACTCTTCAACGGTTTCCCCTGAATCGTAATTTTCTTGATCGTTAAGTTCGGGTATCGGTAGCCTAAACCAACAATGTACTCCTGCCCCTTACTTTCAATGATCTGTGGTCCTGTGATGTTCAACGATACGGTCTTGTCGCGTTTCCATTCAGCGTTTGCCTGCCATCCCGGTTTGTTGAATTGAAGATCGAATTTCAACAACGGAGTAAATCCTTCTGTTATGGTCACAGCATTAATAGAGTAGTAAGGATTGAAATTGGCAGCTCCGGTTAAAGGATCCACAACCGGTGAACGTGTGATCTGATCACTTGCAGTATTGCCATACAACAGGTTGTTCGAATATCCTGAAATGTTATAGGTGCTTCTGTAGCCGTGACGTATGGTGATGGAACGGAATGTCTTTTGAAGTGGTTTAAGCTTTCCTAATCCATCCCATGACACTGTCCAGTTAGGCATTGGAATGGTTGGAAAAATGTTCTTAGTGTTGTAATTATTGATCTTTCTTCCTGTATATGTTTGATAGAATGCCCCGATCAATACATCTTGCTGATTATTGCTGTATCCGTCTACATAAGTGATCTGGCCTGATGAGGTGTTCACAGTAACCAATCCTTGTGAGTTTCCGTTCTTTGTGGCCAGTTCCTTGGCAATGTCAAATCTTGTCAACTTGAATTCTTCAAATAGTACCGATTCTGTATTTGGTTTCGCATCACGCAATGACTGCAAGAAACTAAAGGTTGTGATGTTGAAGTTTCCTGTTTCGTTGGTACTCACATTAAAGTCGTATCTGTCTGTTACCGGATCATACAACATGAATTCACTGAGGTTCTTTGATTTTGTATAGTTACCGGTTAGTTCGATCTTGAAACTACCATGTGGTTCAATGCTTGATCGATACGTAATACTCCTGCTTTGTGTTTCTATATAAGGTGTGGTTTGGTTCGGCAATTTAGCAAGCCAACCATTGGCGGCACTTTTTTGTCTGATGGTAGGGTCATACAAACCTGTTGTAAACAAGAAACCTGGAGCGTTTTGATTGTCGGCATCCATTCCTAAATACTTTGATCTAGGGAGGAAGTTAGGCATCCCTTGTCCACCTTGGTCTTGGAAGGTAATAGCTACGGTTCGTACCATCATTAATCCACGCGCAAGGAATTCACCAAGATCTCGAATGTTCTGGTTCTTTTCAAGCTTATCTGCTTTACTGGTATCACTTTGGGCAGTGCTGCTCTTCTTAGCGGTATTCTTTTGTTTTTCTATTGGTTTAGGCTGACCAGAATTAATGCGTTTCAAATAAGGTATCTTATTGTATAAGCTAACCATATTGAAATTACCTGTGATGCCATGTTGGTTTGTATTGTTAATAGTGTTACCAATATTCAGAGTGTCTGGTACACCAAACGGCATCCTTGTCCATGTGTAAGAACCACCAAACCTGTAGGAAACAGTAATGAAATCAAGCAATGGAATCTTATTCAATGGAAGATTGATGTTGAGATTCATTTGCTGGCGATACGAAGTGTTGGCGCCAAACTTGCCTTCATTGATGGTTGTATTGCCAACCTTGGTGTCTTTTCCGTTAAAGAAGGTGTTCAGTATCGAATCGCGTTTCAATGGCTGGTTTTGAGATACATCGCCATAAGGTTCCCAAATACGTCCTTCGTTATTTGCAGAGAAGTCAAACTTAATGGACTTGCTCAAATTCCACATCATGTTGTAATTTCTGTTGATGAGGAAATTCTTATTGTATAGTCTAGGATTCTCAAACTGTGTAGATCCTGCGTAGAAACTGGTGATATCCCTGTTTTTCAGCAAAGAGAAGTTTCTGGTAATATCAACACCGGCACCAAAACTGTTAGGCATCAGTTGTAAATTGAAATCCTTGATGAGCGCGAACCATTTGTTTTGGAACACTTTCATTTTATTGAAAGGTTTGATGGTGAATGGCTTTGGAATGGTGTACTGGTAATTTAAATTACCTCTGTATTGCTTTGTGAGGTTTGTATCAATACTAATGTTACGCTTGAACAATTGTGTATAAGCGTAAGTAACGCTAAAGTTGCTGATGTCCCAAGGCATTGGTTTGGCACCTTTACGTTTCAATCCGTCAATCCTTACATTGGTGAGGTTAAAGCCCTTACGTTCTGTAAAGTCAAGCACTTGTTCCTTGATCTCATTTTTTCTATCATCCGAAATGTCATCATTGTTCTCAAAATCTTTCATTCGGACATCCGGATCAAGAGGGTTGAATAATGGCGTAATAATAGTTTGTCCGTAATTGTAATAAATAGGGAGTGTTACTTTCCATTTTGTTGGGAAGAACTTACCGGCATTAATGCTGGTACTCATATCCCAGTTAAATGTAGTTTCCTTGCGGCGCTCATTGATCTTTTGCTCATCCCCTCCAAAGATTGGCGTGCTGTATGTTCCGGCTAAGGAGTCCATACCAAGATCTGCCATTTTCAACTGCATCTGACCTGTAGCAGCCCAACCTCCGGCATTGTTAAAGTCGGTAAGGCGTAATTCATTGATCCATATTTCCACGCAATGCGTTTTGTTCGAAGGGTCTTTTGGATTTCTTACACCCACCATGATACTTTTAACATTGCCTAAATTTGGATTACCTACAATGGTAATAGAATAACCGCTTAGTCCTTCAGTGAATGTGAATGGCTGGGATATCTGATTCAGGTTAGAGAAGTAGCCGTAGGTTCTGTTACGTGCATCCTTAGCTCTTGAGATGTCGCTGAATTTAATATTCACCTGGTTAGCGTCTGGCCAAACGATCTTTCTGTCTGATTCATTCACGCCTGAGTATACGCCTTTAGGAGTGAGCTTCAATGGCAATTCGTATTCGTAATAGTTGTTGTTGTAATCACTACCTACACGCACAAACAAATGAAGATCGTCATCATTCAATGGAATACCATTCATTGCCTCAGCATGCACGTTCATCTTGATGTTATTGAACATACGGGTGTCAAGGTCTACGTTCTTGAATATAGCCCTGCTGTCGCCATCCTTCAAATTACACAAACGCATTTGAAGTGCCTGCTCGTTTTGCAATACCAGGTTAGTGGTTTGAATGTTTTGCTGCTGCTCAATTTCAGGTGGCATGATATAGTTAACCGGCACCTTATTGTTATTCTCTAATAAACTAACTGCAGATACATCAAATGATGTAGAGTTGTCATCGGTCTTAATATATTCACCTGGTTTAGTAAGATCGTATTGGTATCTTCTCCAGTCGCTGCGTACAAGCTCAAACCTTGCCATACGCAAGATCACAGGTCTTTCAAAACCTTTCATGAATACACGCATGAAACGGATGGAGTTGAATCCTTCGATACCACCAACCACATTTTCAAATTGATTGATAGGTACTTTGAATTGATACCATTTCACAGTTTTTTTAATTCCTCCAAAATCAGCAGATCCATCAAAGGCATCAACAATAAAGTTTGTTCCAACTGAACTTGGGTTCACATCCTGAGGTGAGATGCGAATACGGTATTGATAATAGTTCTCTGTTTCACTTAAGGTGTTGTCACGGTTCACATCTTCAATATTCGGACTGATGTTGATGTAACCTGTAGGATAATTACCGCCCGTTGGATTGGCATTGTTATACTGTGCTTCAGTTGGTGAGTTGCCTTCCGGGTTGTTGTATTTAGAATAACGTACCAATGTCTTCTCCTGAGCCGCATCATAATCATCATCCCTGAAGAAGTTATAATCGTCACTCGAAGGGTCATTCAGGAATGCCTGAACCGCTTTGGCATTAGGATCGGCACCAATGGCCTGAACGTCGGCTAAAGATGTTGAGAATGTTGTTGCCTCAGCTGCGTTGTTCATCCCGTCATATCCAACGTCCTGAAAAGGTCTGTCGTTATTGTCTTGCGAAAAGGCATTCACGGTAGGAGGGATGGCAGGCACATTGGCCACACCTGTATTGATCACCGGAAGATCCTGTGTGGTTGAGCTTTGTCCAGGTAAGCCATTCTCATAACTCATTCTACCGTCCTTAATGATGTCTTCGGAAACGTTACCTAAGTTGATGTAAAGATCACCGCTTGGAAATTTGGTCTTATCAAAGGCCGGATCAGTTTTTGTATCGTAATCCTCATTGAAAGGATCCATCAGCCAGAATTGGATATACTCTATATTGGCAGCCTGAAAATCATTGGTCTCTAAACGACGCATGATACCACCCCAGCGGTTCTGCGGATTAAGCAAGGAACCATCGTTGGCCATACCAGAAGAAAAGGAAGTTGGTTTTACATCATAGTTGTAAGGTCCGCGTTCAGTCGGATAAAAACCAAGATCAAGAATAGGCAATACAACCTGCTGGCCGTTCGGAGGTGTCTTTCCTGGGAATAACTCCGTTTCAAATACCTGACGCCACATGTTATTCGAGAAAATGTTGTCGTTATAGTAAGATGGTGTAGTACCCTGACCTTGTGTACGTGTGAACATTGGGTCGATGGTGTACCAATTGAAACGAGCTCTGTTCAGCCCTGAAGTAATGGTGCTGGTTGATGCTGCTTCAGGGAATAATGAATTCTGACCTTGTGGAATACTTGCCAATATCCATGCGCCAGGACTGCGAATGTCGATCAGTGAAATTGAACCTTCAAAGTCATCGATATAGGAGTTTCCGCTTCTGCCAATGGCCTTTGCATTGCCCGGGAATAGCTTGGCAAACTCACCACGGGTGGTTAAGCTACTCATTTCCTTAGTGCTATATAATGGCAACTTGTCTAATAGGGTGGTTAAGAATGGAAGGTCTGTTTTATAATTATAATCAAGACCAATGATAGTGTTTCTAACAGGTTCATCTCCCAGACTTACTTTCTGAGTGATAGGTCTTTCACTGAATCTCACAATGGTGCTACCGAGAGTGAGGTTACGGCCTGCCTTGTAATCAAAGCGTGTACCTATCAAACTTTTTTGCTGTACATTGAATAAAGAGTTGCTTTCAAGTGATACTTTGATCTGCGCACCTGAATTCAATAAACTTTCGTTGATGATCTTCACACGTCCAAGAGTATAATCAACGGTATAGTCGGTGTTCTCAACAAGGGTAACGCCGTTTGCAGTAACAACTACAGCCCCTTGAGGAATATTGAGCGCATTTAAGGAGATCTCGGATCCCGCGGCTGATTTAAAGGTTCCTTTGATCTTGTATCTGTTCTTTTCCTGAATGAACGTGGCGGCTGTTTTGGTTGAATCGTATAATTCCTGGAAGATGTATTTGTTTGCTGTAGGGTAATCGTTGTTGATATCGAACTTGCCTTTTAAGCCGCTGCCAAAGGGTTCAGCCATTGGTAAATATATCCTTCCGTTTGTAGGATTAATGGTAAAGTCTTTGATAAAATCGAATACACCATCTGAAACACGGTCTCCATTCACACTCAGTTTATCGCAATTTAATACGCGTAATAGTTGTTGTCCGTTAATGGCGCCATAAGGAATGTACGGAACATCAACGCCTGTCTCAATGTTGTTGTAATAGATACCTAATTGAAAATCCTGTGCATTGATATTGAAGGCCCCAATAGAATACACGTTCTTCATCATCAGTTTCCAAAGAGGGAAACGGGTATTCACCACAGAACCTTTTAATAATTTACATACTAGGAGTTTGGTGTTGTCAGGATACTGTTCGCTGAATTCACCAACCTGGTATAGCTTTCCGTTAAATGTGTATTGGTAAGACACCGCCAACACCTGATCATTATTCAGTGTTTGGTTAAGTGAAATAAATCCTGTTCTGTTATTGATGAAGAATTCATTTGGATTAAGGCGGCGTGCATTGTAAATAATATCATAATCACGTGCCTGTATCATGTAATTGCTGTTCGGGTTATTTGGGTTGCTGGCAGTAGTGCTAACAGGTAACACATTAGCGGCTTTACTTGCATCTCTGTCAGATAACAGACCGTTGATGGTATTTGTGATCAACGAATACAAATTATTGGCACCATTGGAAGGGTTAATGCCTAAACTATCCTGAATGGCATAATTGAAAGGAGAGATGGCAGCTCCGTTTTTGGTTGCGCATAAGCCAGGGAATACATCTGCACTATCCTCTCCCAGATCCTCAAATGCCACGATGTTACGTGTTTGTTCAGCGTTACCTGTTTGGTTCAACACATAAACCTCAACTTTGGTGATCACTACAGGAGTGTTGATCACAGGTAATGTGTTCATCCATGCGTCGTAATTCTTGCGGAAGTAATGTCCAAGGAAGAAGTGCTTGTTGGCCTCATAGTTATCACCGGTAACGCTAAATGGTTGCGTTTGAGCGCCACCTTGAATATTGATCTCTTGCTTTTTACCACGTTGTTGTGAGAACACAGTGGTCACATCCAATTTACCGAATTGCAGTTTTGTTTTGAAACCGAATAGTGTTTGACTTCCGGTAATGAGTGTACTGTTCAGAGGAAGTGTAACATTTCCGGCCTCTATTTTCTTGATGATCTCGTCTTCATAACCCGTATAATCCAACTTTACCTGATTTTCCCAATCAAAGGATGCTTCAGTGTTATAATTGGTGGTGATCTTCATCTTGTCACCAATTTTCCCAATCAGGTTCAACTGAATGCGCATGTTGAAATCAAAATTGGTGATCTTTTGCTGCCGCTGCGGTATGGCAGGGTTGAGGGTTTTGTTGCGGTTAAGACAAAAAATAAGTTCAGCGGTTCCGGTAGGTTTAATATCAACAGTATTACCACCAAAGATCCTGTCGAACAATTCACTGTTAACCTCAAGTTTTGGCACCATGCTCTTACGAGGCTTATTGTTCAGTTCATCTGCTGCAACGCGTGAACGCCAGTAATCCCGTATAGCCTTCTTGAATACGTAGTTCTCGTACTCCTTAAAATTCAAATAGGTCTCAGGACGATAGTCCATGTCTCCAACCTTTTGAGACACGTCATAGCGTTTGTTTTGCGGATCATATTCAACATTGGTCTTAATGTTGGATGGATTCTCGAGATATAATTTCGAATTTGGGTTGTATTGTGGCGGATTGGTTCCGTTGTCTTTGAACGTGTAAGGCAGGTCCTTAGGGTCGGTCACCTGAGGCGTATCCGGAGGCAGGACCCTGCTTTGTTCATGTTTGTAGCGGATCAATTCATTGTTGAGTTCAATGTTGTTCTTCAATTCAGGGGTGTGTGACATTACACTTACCAAAGCGGTAGTAATGCTCGTAATGGCCACAAATCCGAATATACTTGAAGCTCTCAATGTAGGTACTAAAAGTTCTTAAGTGCTGTTTTAATTAATAATTCAACGTTATCGGTGCTGATCCCTTGTTGCTTCACTGCCTTTTCAATGGCTTTTTCTGCAGCAGCTTTTTGGAAGCCAAGAGTTACCAGAGCCATTAACGCCTCCTCCTTGTTTTTATTGTATGACGGCGTTAGTATCTGTGAAATTCCGCCTTCGTGTTTACCTAGTTTTCCCTTCAGGTCAACAACTATGCGTTGGGCTGTTTTTTCGCCTATCCCTTTGATGCTTTTCAGCATGGCTACGTTGGCAGTGTTGATAGCACCTGCAATATCGGCAGCACTTAAGCTGGAGAGCATAAGAATGGCACTTGAGCCTCCAACACCACTAACAGAAATTATTTTTCTGAAAAGATCACGCTCCTCTTCATCTGCAAATCCGTAATACTTTGGGTTGTCATCACGCACATATACCGATTCAATGAAAAGCTGAACCTCATTGAGTTCACTGATCTTTGAATAGGTTTGCAATGAAATGAGCAAGGCATACCCTATACCATTGCTTTCAATTACAACCTGTGCTGGATTTTTAGACGTAAGATAACCCTTAATGTACGTAACCATTTTGTTCCAGTAGCTTATTTAAGGTTTTGTGCATCCACAACTGAAATGATCACCATGTTCACGATCTCACGAACACTGCTTCCTAATTGCAGAACGTGAACAGGCTTTCTTAACCCCATCAATACGGGGCCAATGGCTTCTGCTCCGCCTAGTTCCTGCATCAGTTTATAGGCAATGTTGCCTGAAGCAAGGTTCGGGAATATGAATGTATTCACATCTTTATCTGCCAGAGTACTGAACGGGAATTGTTCCTTTAGCAAGGTGTTATTTGTTGCGAAGTTGGCCTGGATATCACCATCAACAATAAGACCAGGATAATTCTGATGAAGGATCTCCACTGCCTTTTGAACCTTAGAAGGCACTTCTCCGTTTGCTGATCCAAAATTTGAATAGGATAGCATGGCAATACGCGGTGTTATGTTGAATTGTTTTACTGTAGTTGCAGTCAGCACGGCAATGTCAGCCAACTCTTGTGCTGTTGGGTTTTCGTACATGGTGGAGTCAGCAAAGAAATAAGGGCAGCGCTATGTAACCATGACGTATAGTCCGGCTACTCGGCTCACATTTGGTTGCACACCAATGATCTCTAAAGCAGGTTTAATTGGTTGTCCGTATTTTCTTGTTAAACCACTGATCATGGCGTCTGCCATACCTGTTTCAACCATCATGGCCCCAAAATAATTTCGATCACGCATCAATTTGCGCGAGTCGTATTGTGTTAAGCCTCTTCTCTGACGCTTTTTCCATAGGATATCTCCGAACTCATTTCTGCGATCCTCTTCCTCAATGTATGGGTCAATGATCAGCATGTCTGTAAGGTCAATATGATTCTCTTCGGAGATCAGCTGGATCTTCTCTTTTTTACCAAGAAGAATTGGTTTGGCTATACCTTCATCGCGCACAACCTGAGCTGCTTTCAGGATCTTGTAGGTGTCCGCTTCGGTGAATACAACACGCTTAGGATTGCTCTTTGCTTTGTTGGCAAGGCTACGCATCAGCTTGTTGTCTTTGCCTAATCGATTCTCCAATTCAGCAATGTAGGCATCCCAATTGGTGATTGTGCGTTTTGCAACGCCACTGTCAATAGCTGCTTTGGCCACAGCAGAAGAAACCACTGAGATCAAACGGTTATCAATAGGTTTAGGAATGATGTATTCCGGACCAAAGCTCAAATTCTTCGAACCATAAGCAAGGTTCACATAATCAGGTACAGCTTCTTTTGCAAGATTTGCAATGGCTATGGCCGCTGCAAGTTTCATTTCTTCATTAATGGCTGTGGCACGCACATCCATTGCTCCTCTGAAAATGAATGGGAATCCAAGTACGTTGTTCACTTGATTCGGATTGTCACTGCGGCCGGTAGCCACAATAATGTCCTCGCGGGCCGAGATGGCGTCTTCATAAGAGATCTCAGGAGTAGGGTTGGCAAGGGCAAACACTACACAGTTCTTTGCCATGGTTTTAACCATTTCCTTGGATAAAATATTCCCTTTTGAAAGGCCAACAAACACATCGGCACCTTTGATGGCTTCTTCCAATGTATTGATCTTAGTATTGCTGCTTGCAAAAAAGGATTTGTATTGATCGAGGTCTTTTCGGCCGGTATGGATCACACCTTTGCTATCCAGCATGGTGATATTCTCTTTCTTCACACCAACAGCAATATACATCTTGGCGCACGAATTAGCAGAGGCTCCTGCACCATTGATCACGAGTTTAATGTCCTGAAGTTTTTTTCCGGAGAGTTCAACGGCATTGATCAATCCCGCTGCCGAAATAATGGCAGTTCCGTGCTGGTCATCATGCATCAAAGGGATGTCAAGTTCTTCCTTTAATCGGCGCTCAATCTCAAACCACTCAGGGGCTTTGATATCCTCCAGGTTAATGCCTCCAAAAGTGGGTGCAATGTTCTTAACCGTATTTACAAATTCATCTATGTTTTTCGTAGCGATCTCAATGTCAAAGACATCAATATCGGCATAGATCTTGAATAACATTCCCTTACCTTCCATAACCGGCTTAGAGGCCAGCGCACCAATATCACCTAATCCCAGCACGGCTGTTCCGTTAGAGATCACAGCAACTAAATTGCCTTTTGCTGTGTATTTATAGGCATCTTCCGGATTTTTCTCGATCTCAAGGCATGGTTCTGCAACTCCTG
Organism: Bacteroidota bacterium; assembly: GCA_036822555.1. Taxonomy (GTDB): domain Bacteria; phylum Bacteroidota; class Bacteroidia; order B-17B0; family Aurantibacillaceae; genus Aurantibacillus. The sequence goes on from DAISHL010000024.1 coordinate 13,004, forward strand.
GAGAGTAAGCTAGTGTTAGATCTCGTTGAGTGCTATATGGTTTTGTTGGGATAACTTCTATTTTTCCTGGACGACCCTGGGTGTGATACTCAAGGGCATCTTCACGTCTGAATTTGCTCATAGTTAGTTTTAAGGAATAGCGAAAATACAAAAAAATGGCAAGAATGCACTATTTCTGAATGGATTAAAAACATTGACAATCAGCACGTTAGGTATTGGTAGAATTCCAATTTCCTTTCAGGGCTAATTCTTCAGAAAGGTAGAGATGTAACCACATACTTCTTGCACATGTTCAAGGTTTAGGGTGTGTCCTGCATGATGCACGATGATAAGTTGAGAGTTTGGAATGTGTTGATGTACTTCTCGGGCCAATGGAACCGGCAGCAATAGGTCCTTTTCACCTTGAATGATGAGGGTATGCGAATTGCC
>DAISHL010000025.1:0-13223 GCA_036822555.1 Bacteroidota bacterium
AATCCTTAAGTTTTGGTATTGTGGCGTTACTTCCCTGAGCTGCCTGAACCTTTAGCTCTATCTGAGAAAGATCGGTAAGCTCCCCAACATGTGTTGCTTTCACCTTAAGATGACCTTTTTGATTGATTGTTCCGGCAAACACTTTGCTGTCTGTGATTTTCAGGTCTGGAATAGACTCTCCATTGATCGAGCTTTCATCAACGAATGATTCACCTGAAATTACCACACCATCAACAGGGATCTTCTCTCCTGGTTTAATAGCAAGCATGTCGTCCGATTTCACAACGCCGATCGGTATCTCAGTTTCTGTTTGGTCAATGTTGATCAAGTGCGCAAACTTTGGCTGCAACCCTATGAGTTTTTTAATAGCTTCAGAGGTCCCTTTCTTTGCCCGTTCTTCAAGTAATTTTCCAAGAAGAATGAAAAAGATGATAACAACGGATGCCTCAAAGTATACATGTGGATGTAATCCTTTCTGATGCCAGAACTGAGGATTAAGAGTATTGAACACACTGAAAAGATAGGCTATGCCGGTACTTAATGCAACCAGCGTATCCATGTTTGCTGTTCGATGTTTCAATTGTTTTACTGCATTGATGAAGAATGCTCTTCCCCAGATCGCCAGCACAGGAGTTGATAATGCCCACATGATGTAATTCGCGAAAGGCATATCCATAAAGAACATACCTATCAGAAACGTTGGAAAGGCAAAAACACCTGAGAGAAGAGTTTTATGTTTCAGAGAGAAGAGAGCTTTTTCGCGCAGTAAGGTTTCTTCTGCAGAATTAACTTTGATCTCAGGAACGATATCATAACCAACCTCCTGTAGTGTTGAACGTAATAATTCTTCAGAGATCGTTTCCGGATCATATTCAATGATCGCAGAATTGGATGCGAAATTCACTTTGGCTTCAGATACGCCTTTTTGTGACTGAAGAATGGTCTCCACGCTAACAGCGCAAGCTGCGCATGTCATGCCTGTTACGGGGTAAGTATGTTTTACGGTAGCTATGGTAATTAAAGATAATTAATATTATCTGTGCTTACCAGTTTTGATCATTGAAATTGTTCAAAGATGCGGATAAGCTCATTGCTCGGAACCACACCTGATTGTTTCCAAACAACCTTCCCATTTTTGAACATCATCAGTGTAGGCACACTTCTTATCTGATAAGCCATGGCAGCATCCTGATTTCTGTCCACATCCACTTTGATGATCGTGGCCTTTTCGCCTAAATTGGATTTTACATCTTTTAAAATTGGCGCCATGGCTTTGCATGGACCGCACCACTCTGCAAAAAAATCAACAAGCACTGGCTTGTTTGAATTTATGATCGTATTAAATGATTCCATAATTGATTTATTTTTTAGGTACCTCACAGTCTCCGCCCGCACACATGGCACATGCATTAAGCAAAGTGTGTAACATTAAAAAAAAGCCACCGATAGTGAGTATATAATCTGCTTCCAGAATACCATTGACAATGAACACCACCGACAGGATCATTTTAGTGACCCTCCAGAAAGTCCAGTTATTCAATAGCATATATTTCAACGAGGCCATTCTGTTAATGCGATAATGATTTAATGTTTTGAGACCGGAAACGTTTATCGTATTTGAAGAAGAAGTTCAGCCAGATCAAACGAGACCAGCGTATGGTAAGGGGACTCAGGATAATTATCGATCCTACCATAGCGATGGCAAAAGTTAAGGTGTCAATATTCAGTACATAATTGTAAAGTACGAACCAAATTGTGAACCAGCCGGAAGTTAAAGCATATGAAACATACATGGCCCCATAAAAAAAGCTAGGTTCCTTTTCATACTTTAAACCACAATGGCTGCAGGTTTCGTGCATACTAAAGATCTTGCCAAGTGTATACGGATTCTTTTCGGTGAATACATCACCGTGATGACATCTCGGACATTTATTCAAAAGCATCGAGATAATGGTGTTAATGATCCTCATTTTTTCTCCTTTTTAAATAATCCAGAAATAAAGTAACCCAGCAAACTACCATACGGTACCATGATGAATGGATTGGAAGCAAGCATGCAATTGCCTGTTGCACAACCTACCAGTTTGTAGTAGGCAAAGCCACCAATTGCACCAAGAAGTACTCCAAGGATCTCTGGTTTGTATTTTTGCAGTATGCCGGAATTCATACTACAAATTTCGGAAGAATTTGAACTGAATAAAGTGACTAATGTTACAAAGCGCCCCTTAAAATGGTAATTCTATTTCTTGAGAGAGCGATCTTGCCTTCTTTTTCTAGTTGCTTTAAAAGTCTGGATACCACTTCCCTGGAGGTTCCCAGCTCATAAGCTATCTGTTGGTGTGTGGTAACGATCTCTTGTGAATGATTTAAATCAGTTTTTTTGATCAGTAACTTCATGATGCGTTCATCAATTTTTTGGAACGCAATTTCATTCACGGTCTCTAACAATTCTTCAAATCGTTTGTGGTAAAGCACAAGTATGAACTCGGTCCAATCAGGATATTTCTTGATCCATTCCATAACGTTTGAAACGGGCAACAACAAGAGCTCCGTATGCTCTTCGGTAACAGCTTTTATTTTGCTTGTATCGTGGTATAAGCCACCAAATAGTGACATGATGCAACTTTCGCCTGGTTTAACAAAGTATAGAAGTATTTCCCTTCCATCCTTATCCTCTCTCATCACTTTTAAACTTCCGCTAATTACAATTGGAAGATGGCGGATCACAGCATTTTCCTTAAGGATGATATCGCCGGGATCGAAACTTTTCAATACACCCGAACTTTGGAAATCATCCCTTAATTCAGGTGAAATGCTTGGCAGAAATTGTTTTGGTATGGTAATTGACATATGGCAATTTACAAAACAAACATTGTTCGTTCAAAAAAAAAGCACATTCACTCGAAAGGAGGAATGTGCCTTGTTAAAAGAAACAAATTGCTTAAAGAGCCACTTGTTCCAAGATGTGATATTACCACTTAGCGTCAGGGTAGGCGCGCTGAAGATATTGCATTTCTGAGAGTAAATGCCCAAGATTCTCTGTATGGATGCCTTTGCGACTTCCTGTTTGCATATAGCCGTCTTCCGGCATCGTCAGCGTAGCCTCTGTGAGCACAGTTTGGATCTTGTTCTGCCATTGGGTTTTCAGGATCACATGATCTGCTGCAATTCCTTCTTTCAAAAGCAGATTCTCAACTTCATCCATTTCGAACAATTCTCCGGTATACATCCAAAGATCGTTGATCGCTTTTTGCATACGTTGCTTGCTTTCATCTGTACCGTCGCCTAAACGTACTGTCCAGTCTGCTGCGTGCTGCAAGTGGTATTTTATTTCTTTCAATGTTTTAGCTGCAATGCCCGCAAGTGTTGCGTCCTTGCTCTTTTCTAGTTCTGAATAAAGATAGAATTCAAACGCTGAAGTGAACAGTTGTCTTGCAATGGTTCTTGCAAAATCGCCATTGGTTTGCTCAACAAGTAAGTGATTGTAGTATTGGATCTCTGGTCGGCGATAAGCGAGGTCATCTGCGCTGCGGCCTTTATTCTCCAGTTCACCTGCATGTTTAAGCAATGCCTCGGCTCTGCCTATCATGTCCAATGAAATATTCGTGAGAGCCAGATCCTCTTCAATGAAAGGGGCTCTGCTGCAAAGTTCCGACAAGCGGTGCCCAAGTATCAAGGCATCATCAGCAAGTCTGAGACAGTATGTGAAAAGTGCTTCTTGTTTGTTCATGGTCTTAATGTTTTTAAATGTTTTTTGCGCCTTCAGGCATTACATAAAAGGTCGGATGTCTGTAGATCTTATCATTAGATGGATCGAATAACATCTCATTATCATCGGGGTTAGAGGCGGTGATCGATTGTGACGGTACCACCCAAATACTTGTGCCTTCACCTCTGCGGGTATATGTATCACGGGCATTTTGCATCGCCATTTTAACATCAGACGCATGAATGCTTCCGGCATGTATGTATGGTAATCCTGACTTGCTTTGTATGAATACTTCCCAAAGGTCAAGTTGTGTATCTTTTGATTGAGCCATTGTAAATGAATTAAATTGTTGCTAATGATTCTCTTTTTGCTTTTTTCTTTTTGTAGGCTTCTGCTGCTTCGCGCACCCACGCACCTTCCTCATGGTATTTAATATGATGATCCATGCGCTGTTTGTTGCATGGGCCATTTCCGCTGATCACGCGATGGAACTCATCCCAGTTGATCTTTCCAATGTCGTAATGCCCAGTTTTCTCATTCCATTTGGCATCTGCATCAGGAACCTTCAATCCAATAAGTTCGGCCTGAGGAATGGTTTTATCAATGAACTTCTGACGTAATTCATCATTGGTTTCACGTTTGATCTTCCATTTAACAGCGTCACTGCTATGCGGAGAATCAGTATCGTGTGGACCAAACATCATCAGTGCAGGCCACCACCAGCGGTTCATTGCATCCTGAGCCATTGCCTGCTGATCCTTTGTGCCGGCCATCATTTTTGCCATGATCTCATAACCCTGACGCTGGTGAAAACTTTCTTCCTTACATATACGCACCATGGCGCGGCTATACGGACCATAGCTTGTACGTTGTAATGAAACCTGATTCACAATGGCAGCACCATCAACCAGCCAACCAATGGCGCCGATGTCTGCCCAGTTCAATGCAGGGTAATTAAATATATTTGAATATTTAGCTTTGCCTGTGTGCAACTGTGAGATAAGCTCTGTGCGCGATACACCTAGTGTTTCAGCAGCACTGTATAAATAAAGGCCGTGACCGCCTTCATCCTGGATTTTTGCAAGTAAGATCTGTTTCGCCCTTAAACTCGGTGCGCGAGTGATCCAGTTTCCTTCAGGTTGCATACCAATAACTTCTGAGTGTGCGTGCTGTGAGATCTGCCTGATCAGGTGTTTACGATACCCTTCAGGCATGTAATCCTTTGCCTCTATGTGTTCACCATTGTCAATTCTCAATTGAAAATGCTGATCGGTGTGTTCGTTGTGCATAATTGGAAATTTTATTTGCGATAAAAGTAGAGTAAAGCTGTTCTGACCAACATGACCTTGGTCAACTCTCAATCATGATAAATGTCATAATGTTTTGTAATCAAAGTCACATAACAGGTGTTGTAACATCTATAAGTTTGCATTCGTAAAACCAATTAAATTTTAAACGATGAAAAAGAACATGGGATCATTAGACAGGATCATTCGATTGATTCTAGCCGCTGTATTTGTAGTATTGTTTTTTACTAATGTTGTAAGCGGCACATTAGGCTATATACTATTAGGCTTATCGGCGATATTTGCTTTAACCAGTCTGATAAGTTTTTGTCCGTTGTATCCGATATTTGGCATCAACACATGTCCTGTAAAAGACAAGCAGTGATATGAGTTGATTTTTTTTGTAACTTTGCATCTGTGAGAAAGGTTCTAGCCTTCATAGTCATATTACAATTATTTACAAATCAGGAAGCTTTTGCTGAGATGGCTAAGCTTCCTTTTTTATTTCATCACTATTCTGAAACGGCACAAGGGACGGATTTTATCCGGTTCATACATGAGCATTATGCCGACGATCATCAGGGCAGTGAAGATCATGAGCATGGCAAGTTGCCATTCAAGCATTCAGACGATGGGTGCAGCCACCATATAACTAGTTCCGCCTTTAAAGACACCAAATCAGAAAGTAGTCTGGGAATACATCATATAACTGGCGGTGCATGCAAATACCCAGTTACCGACGAAAAAAATTTCCCTACCTATTCAGGGAATATATGGCAACCTCCAAAATACGCGCTTAATTTTAACCTAACAGTTGATCTTCAACTGTTCTTCTAATTAAAATTAATAACGTAGTTATGCTAAATAAAATCATTTTCTTTTCTACAAAGAATAAACTGATCATAGGATTAATGATGCTTGCCCTTATCGTTTACGGCAGCATTCAATTAACAAAATTGCCCATCGATGCCGTGCCTGACATTACGAATAATCAGGTTCAGGTAATTACAGTTGCGCCTTCCTATGGCGCCACAGACATCGAACGTTTGGTAACATTTCCAATCGAACAGGCGAACAGTAATTTGCCGGGTTTAATAGAGATCCGTAGTTTCTCACGTTTTGGTCTGTCTCTTGTGACCATTGTGTTTAATGATGAGACAGATATCTATTGGGCTAGGCAACAAGTAAGTGAAAGGCTTCAAAAAGTGAAGGACCTTATTCCAAAGGGGATCGGAAATCCTGAGCTAGGACCGGTTACAACAGGTCTTGGTGAGATCTATCAATATGTGATCAGGGCCAAAGAAGGATTCGAGAATAAGTACAGTGATATTGAACTGAGAACAATTCAGGATTGGATCGTAAGACGTCAATTGCTTGGAGTGAAAGGTGTGGCAGAGGTGAGCAGTTTTGGCGGAAAACTAAAACAGTATGAGATCGCCGTGGACCCACATAAGTTGAAATCATACAATATTACCATCAATGATGTTTTCTCTGCTCTCGAAACTAACAATCAAAATACAGGAGGAGCTTATATAGAGAAAGGCCCAACCGTTTTGTATATACGAACTGAGGGTCTATATAGCAGCATTACGGACATTGGGAACACGCCTATCAAATTATCTGAAAAGGGCACACCACTGTGTGTGAAAGATGTTGCTGAAGTTAAGACAGGCCATGCCACACGATTTGGAGCCATGTGTTACAACAATAAAGGAGAAGTGTCGGGTGCCATTGTGATGATGTTGAAGGGAGAAAATAGCAGCGAGGTGATCGTTAATGTGAAAGAGAGGATCGCTCAAATTCAAAAGACCTTGCCCGCGGGCGTTGTTATTGAACCATTTTTAGACAGAACAAAAATGGTGAACAATGCAATAAGTACAGTTGAGAAAAATTTATTGGAAGGAGCATTGATCGTAATTTTTATTTTGGTGTTGTTCCTCGGTAACCTGCGTGCAGGTCTTCTTGTAGCTTCCGTGATCCCGTTATCAATGCTGTTCGCTGTGATCATGATGAATCTGTTTGGAGTGAGCGGTAATTTAATGAGTCTCGGAGCACTTGATTTTGGATTGATCGTGGATGGCGCTGTAATCATTGTAGAAGCTGTGATGCATCAATTGGCGCACGGAAAAAGATTTGCATCCATGAACAGGATCACACAAAAAGAGATGGATGAAGAAGTGAATCATTCAGCTGGAAAGATGATGAACAGTGCCGTCTTCGGGCAGATCATCATTTTGATCGTGTATTTACCAATACTTTCATTACTAGGAATAGAAGGAAAGATGTTCAAGCCGATGGCGCAGACAGTTGCGTTTGCATTGTTAGGCGCGTTCTTGCTTTCGTTGACCTATATTCAAATGATGAGCACATTGGTCTTAAGTAAAAAATTAAAGCATGGACTGAATTTTTCTGATCGTTTTATGGCCCGCATTGAAAATTGGTTCACACGCTCACTCGAGAAAGTCCTTAATATTCCAAGAACGATAATCGCCATTGTGCTGGCGCTTTTCACTATGGCGTTAATTACCTTAACTACTCTTGGCGGGGAGTTTATACCTGCATTGGAAGAAGGCGATTTTGCCATCGAAACCCGTTTGCTTACCGGCACCAATTTAAACACGAGTATTGAGAACACACAGAAGGCAGCAGGGCTGTTGAAAGCAAATTTCCCTGAAGTTGAAAAGGTGGTGACAAAGATAGGTAGTGGAGAAGTACCCACAGATCCAATGCCAATGGATGCTTCAGACATGATGGTGATCCTCAAGGACAAGTCAGAGTGGACCACAGCAGAGACCTTCAATGAGCTTGCAGAGAAGATGGGTGCAGTTTTGGAACAGGTTCCGGGGTTAACATATAGTTTTCAGTATCCTGTGCAAATGAGGTTCAATGAACTGATGACAGGCGCGAAGCAGGATGTGGTGTGCAAGATCTTTGGGGAGAATTTGGATACTCTTGCCTTATATGCACAACGTATGGGTAATATCATTTCAAAGATCGAAGGTGCCAAGGACCTGTATGTAGAGGCTGTAGCTGGTATGCCGCAAATGATCATCAATTATAAGCGAGCCGCTTTGGCGCAATATGGATTGAAGATTTCTGATGTGAACAAGGTAATAAATACTGCTTTTGCAGGACAAACAGCAGGCATGGTGTTTGAGGGAGAGAAGAGATTTGACCTGGTAGTACGCTTAACGGAATCCATCCGCTCAGATCACAACAGCGTTAAAGATCTTTTGATCCCAACACCAAGCGGAGATCAGGTGCCACTTTACCAATTGGCAGATGTGGAAGTGAAGGAAGGACCAAATCAGATACAGCGCGAAGATGCCAAACGAAGGATCATTGTTGGGTTTAATGTACGAGGCAGAGATGTTCAGAGCATTGTAAATGAGCTTCAGCAAAAAGTATCAACACAGATCAAGTTCCCGACAGGCTATTACCCAAAGTATGGCGGTGCTTTCGAGAATCTGAATGCAGCAAAGAAACGTTTGGCCATTGCAGTGCCCATCTCTCTCGTGCTCATTTTCTTATTGCTTTATTTTGCATTCAATTCCATTCGCCAAGGCATGTTGATCTATTCAGCGATCCCATTATCGGCCATTGGTGGAATATTTGCACTTTATTTCAGGGGCATGCCATTCAGTATCAGTGCAGGGGTTGGATTCATTGCCTTATTCGGCGTTGCTGTGCTCAATGGTATTGTGCTTATCTCTGAATTCAACAGATTGCGTGAAAGTGGTATGGAAGATCTACGTGAAGTTGTGTTCAAAGGAACAAAGGTTAGATTAAGACCGGTATTAATGACTGCAATGGTGGCATCTTTGGGATTCTTGCCAATGGCCTTGAGTAATGGTTCAGGAGCCGAGGTACAAAGGCCGCTTGCTTCAGTAGTGATAGGTGGTTTATTGATCGCTACATTCTTGACCTTGTTTGTTCTGCCACTTTTATATATCATGTTTGAAAAAGGGTCACGCGCAAAACATCAACCTGTGCAAGCCTTAGTTTTACTGCTTGTTGGCTTATCGCTACTTTGTTCTAATTCAGCCGTTGCCCAAAGGAGCATTGGCCTAAATGAAGCTATTGAAACGGCTTTGAAGAACAATCAGAATTTCAAAAATGAGAAACTGAAAATGGAGTATCAGAAAAAGATGATCGGTTCTTCAACGGATATTCCATATACTACCTTAGGCGCAGAGTATGGTCAGATCAACAGTGCTTATAGCGATAATAGAGTAAGTATAGGACAGTCTTTTAATTTCCCGACCGTTTATGCGAATAAAAAGAGAGTGGCGAAGGAGGATTATAATTCAGCGGTTTTAACTGTGGCACTAAAAGAAAAGGAATTAAGATTGCTGGTTTCCGAATTATTCTTCAGGTATCAGATTGTGGCGGCGCGCATAAAGTTATTGCGCACTAACGACAGTTTGAACAGTGATTTCAGAAAGAAGGCCGATTAGAGGATTGAGATAGGAGAGCGTGATCTATTGGAAAAGACCACAGCAGAGAATCAGGCAGCGCAGATCAAGATGCAGTTGGATCTTGCAAAACTTGATCTTGAGAAAACAAGATTAGAGTTCAAACTGGCGATCAATTCAAGTGAGGATGTAGAACCTGATCTTGCAGAAAAGATCACAACACCTATGGTGCTTGCGGACACGAATGCAATTAAAACTCATCCTTTTGTGAAATTGTCGGAGCAACAAACGCAACTATCGAGGGTGAAGATCAAACTTGAGAGATCGAAGTTGTTGCCTGATGTTTCATTGATGTACAACAACATGAGCATGCGCGGTGTTGGTGCTGATAATGTGAATTATACACAAAGTACCAGATTCCAATCTGCCCAGGTGGCGCTGGGCATACCTTTGTTCTTCGGTAGCACAAAGGCCAGGATCAGCAGTGCAAAGATCGGCATGTCACTTGCAGAATCAGAGTATAATGCCACTTTAAAAAAGTTGAGAACTGATTATACAAAGGCGATCGCTGAATATAACCACTGGTCTTCTGCTGTGGATTATTACCAAAGCAAAGGCTTGTCAAATTCAGACAAGATTCTGATAACTGCCAATGCCCAGTTCTCGAAAGGATCGATCAATTACCTGGATTGGGTTTTGCTCAACCACCAGGCCATATCCATAAAGAATGATTACATCAACGCTTTGGAGAATCTCCAAAACAGCATTTTAAAACTTAACTATTTATCAATTAAATAAACACATTATGAAAAGCATCATCATATTTAGTTGCCTTTTTATCACCCTGATCTCTTGCGGTGGTAGTAAGGAAGAAAAACAAACAGAACCTGTATCAGAGACCAATCATGTTACATTTACGGAGGCACAGATGAAAAGTGCAGGAATTGAGTTAGCCTCACTTGAAAAGAAAGAAATGTCGGAACTGTTAAGAGTGAATGGGAAGATAGATGTGCCACCGCAGAACATGGTGTCTATTAGTGTACCCTTGGGAGGTTTCTTAAAGGAAACAAAGCTTTTGCCTGGTATGCATGTGAAGAAAGGTGAGACCATTGCAGTAATGGAAGATCAGCAGTATATTCAGTTGCAACAGGATTATTTAACTGCAAAAGCAAGAACAGAATATTTAGCAAATGAATATATCCGCCAAAAAGAGTTGAATGCCAATAAAGCCACAAGTGACAAGGTATTTCAGCAAACCGAATCAGAGTATAAGTCCCAAAAGGTGAATTTAATGGCCTTACAGGAAAAACTGAAACTCATTCACATTGATCCAATGAAATTGAATGAGAATTCGATCAGCAGGAGCATTTATATCTCAGCGCCAATTGACGGATTTGTGTCCAGTGTGAATGTGAATATCGGAAAGTATGTTAACCCAACGGATATATTATTTGAATTGGTCAATCCGGATGATATTCATTTGAATTTAACGGTGTATGAGAAGGACGTGAATAAACTATTCATCGGACAAAAGCTGAAAGCATTCACAAATAATATGCCTGAGAAAAAACATGAGTGTGAGATCTTATTGATAGGACAGAATATTTCCAATGAGAGAAGTATTGAGGTGCACTGTCATTTTAAGAGTTATGATAAAAGCCTTATTCCTGGAATGTATATGAATGCAGAGATAGATGTACTTAATCAGGAGGCTATAGCAATCCAGGATGAAGCGATCATGAATTTTGAAGGCAAGCAAGTGGTTTTTGTAAGTGATGGGAATAACACGTTTGAGATGTTGCCTGTAGAGACAGGTGTAACTGAGAAAGGATTTACAGAGATCAGGAATTCTGAAAGCATGCGAACAAAGAAGATCGCGGTTAAAGGCGCGTATTCGTTGTTGATGGCCTTAAAGAATAAGGCAGAGGATTGATCAAACAGCAGAACTGAAGATCTTTGCTTCCGGTGTTTTTGCCCAGTATCTGGCATCAAAACACATGCAGATATTTCGCAGGAATGCCTTGCCTGTTTCCGTTACTTTTAATTCAAAGGGTTCAATGGAAACAAGCCCATCTTTTTTAAGTTCTTTTAGTCGTTCAAGTGCAAAATAGATCTCATCAAATTGTTCTTCTTTGTTCTTCCAGCTGGTGTATCCATTGCACATGATATTCAATACATGTTTTCTAAGAATAAGGTCTTCATGCGTAAGCAAATGTCCTTTAAAGATGGTCAAGTGCCCCTTATTAATTGCACTTTGATACTCTTCCACAGTTTTGGTATTTTGAATAAATCCTGTCCAGCAATCGCTGATGGAGGAAGCACCTAAGCCAATAAGCAATTTGGTATGAAATGGGGTGTATCCCATAAAGTTCCTGTGCAAGGCATTGTTTTGTGCAGATATATATAACTGATCACTTTTCAATGAGAAATGATCCATGCCTATTTCATAGTACCCGTTCGATAGAAATAATTCTCTACCCTTTTCATACAATGATCTTTTAACAGCATCTACCGGCAGATCCATTTCAGTGAATTTCCTTTGTCCTGGTTTTATCCAAGGCACGTGTGCATAGCTGTAGAAAGCAATTCGTTCAGGTTTAAGATCGATCACAGCATCAATGGTATTTAAGATGCTGTCAAGTGTTTGAAATGGCAAACCATATACCAGATCAAAGTTGATGGAAAGATACCCAATGGCTCTTGCCTCATCCACTACCTTCTTAACTTCTTCAAGTGTTTGATAGCGGTTGATGGCATCCTGTACCTTTTCATCAAAATCCTGAATGCCAAAACTAACCCGTTTGAAACCCAGATCGTATAAGGTCTGGAGGTGTAGTTCACAGGTGTTGGATGGCTGTGCCTCAAAGCTGAATTCAGCACCCTCTACAACCACTGAATCAATCAAGATGGTGCATATGAGATGGTGCAGGTTATCTGCACTGAAAAATGTTGGAGTACCTCCGCCCAAATGGATCTCTTTAAGTTTTGGTTTTGAAGGAAAACGTGACAGATAGATCTGCCATTCCTTCAGTAAACTTTCTATATAGGGTTTCTCAACCTGATGATTCACGGTGATCCTGGTGTTGCATGCGCAATAAGTGCAGAGGCTTTCACAGAACGGCAAGTGAATGTATAGGCTGATGCCATCTTTGTCATTGGTCGCAGTAAAGGTCTTCACAACCTCATTTAACCATTCTTCTTCAGAGGGTGTTCTGTCCCAGAAAGGAACCGTTGGATAGCTTGTATAACGCGGAACAGGAATATTGTATTTACTAATTAAACTCATTTGTGACAATTAATATCATTTGCATGCAAAGTGCTGGTGTTGTCTGAAATATTGGGACTAATATAAGGAATACCAAGATTCAATCCACGCAAGATCAATAGAACAGCCATAACTGACAGCACATAGGGTACCATCGATTGTATAGCTTGTTTGAATTTAATGTTGATGATATTGCCAAGCAGAGAGATGCTAAGCATAACCGGAATGGTGGATAAGCCGAATACAGCCATGAACAATGCGCCGTTTGCAGCACTGTTACTTGCCATGGCACCTGCAACCCCCATATAAACCAATCCACAAGGTAAAAGGCCATTCAACAAGCCAATACTGAAGGTTGTTTGCCAACCATTTCGCCTGAACAGGTCAGACATTGCTTTTTTTACAAAGGCCATGCGTTTGTATATTCCGGAAGTGATCTTGTGTTTTGCGGCGTAACCTGATGAGAAGAACACGGAGAACAATATAAGAACACCGATGATCACGGAAAGTATTTGCTGATAACCAAACCAAACTTAGGTCTGACCTAT
>DAISHL010000026.1:0-13007 GCA_036822555.1 Bacteroidota bacterium
ACTTGTTTGAATGCAATCTATACTACAAATGAAAACTAGTAATTGAAATATCTCAAGCTTAATAACTTCAAAAAGGCTTTATTTAGACCGACTTTTTTATTTAATAAAACAGCCAAACGGTTAATAACAAAAATTGCCGATTTTAAGAGATTATTAGTACTTTTCGCCTTTAATTAAGTAGTTTTCAGGTTGTCTTCAATAGGCACCGAACAATACATAAATGGCATAAACTATATGAAAATTGGTTTAGATATCATGGGCGGAGATTTTGCACCAAAGAATTGTTTGGATGGTGCAGTTCTGGCCCAAAAGGCTTTACCTTCAGATGTGAAGATCGTGCTGATCGGGGATACCGACCATGCGAAAAAATACTTTCAGGAAAACAATATTGATGCGGGTCTTTTTGAGTATGTGCACACCACACAGGTCATAGATATGGGTGAACATCCAACAAAGGCATTCTCGCAAAAACCTCAAAGCAGCATTGCTGTTGGATTCAAAATGCTTAAGGAGCAGCAGCTGGATGCTTTTGCAAGTGCCGGTAATACCGGCGCCATGCTGGTTGGCTCTATGTTCTCAGTAAAGGCCATTCCGGGCGTTATTCGTCCGTGTATCACCAATCCGATCCCAAAGGAAAATGGTGGATGGGGGATCATCTTAGATGTTGGCACCAATGCCGATTGTAAGCCTGATGTGTTGTATCAATTCGCGATCCTTGGTTCGATCTATGCAAAAGAAGTTTACAAAATCGATAATCCTAAAGTAGGGTTGTTGAACATTGGTGAGGAACCTGAAAAAGGAAATCTTGTTTCTCAGGCCGCTCACAACTTAATGAAGGGCACAAAGGATTTTAATTTTATTGGAAATATAGAGGGCCGCGATCTGTTCGGTGATAAAGTGGATGTGATCGTGTGTGAAGGATTTGTAGGGAATGTGGTACTTAAAACAGCAGAAGCTTTCTACCGTTTGTTCAGAAAGAGAAAGATAAAGGATGAGTATTTCGATAAGTTCAATTACGAATTGTACGGAGGTACGCCTATCCTTGGTATCAACTCTACCGTTATGATCGGGCATGGCATATCAAGTCCGCTTGCCTTTCAAAACATGCTGTTATTGGCAAAAGATGTGGTGGATGCCAAACTAAATGAAAAAATAAATTCAATATTCAATTGATATGAGTAAAGCAGCTATTACCGCCGTAGGTGGTTTTCTTCCTAAAAATGTTCTTACCAATGCTGATCTTGAAAAGATCATTGATACTACAGATGAATGGATCACCACACGTACAGGCATCAAGCAACGTCATATTGAGAATGATCCTACCAAGGCAACGTCTGATATGTGCGTTGAGGCTGTACTCGAACTTTGCAAAAAAAGAGGTATTCAGCCGATCGAGATCGATCTGTTGATCTGCGGCACTGTTACTCCGGATCTTGTTTTCCCTTCTACCTCCAATTTGATCTGCGCCAAGATAGGCGCTACCAATGCCTGGGGATATGACCTCTCGGCTGCATGCTCCGGATTTATCTATGGTTTAGCTACGGGTTCTCAATTCATTGAAACAGGAAAATATAAAAAGGTTGTGGTTGTTGGTGCTGATATGATGAGCAGGATCATTGACTATACGGATAGAACTACCTGTGTGATCTTCGGTGATGGCGCAGGTGCTGTTCTTCTTGAGCCAAGCGCAGATGATAACGGAATTCAGGATTTTATTTTACATGCCGACGGCAACGGTGCTCAACACTTGCGCATGAAGGCAGGTGGATCATTAATGCCAGCATCTCATGAAACTGTTGATCAGCGTTTACATTTCGTATATCAGGAAGGTCAGGCTGTATTTAAACATGCCGTATACAACATGGCTGAGGTGAGCGCAAAGATCATGGAAAAGAACAAGCTTACTGCCAATGATGTGAAATGGTTAGTGGCGCATCAGGCAAACAAACGCATCATCGATGCCACAGCATCACGCATGGGAATAGGCCCGGAGAAAGTAATGATGAATATTGAGAAATACGGGAACACTACTGCCGGAACCTTGCCATTGTTGCTTTGGGATTACGAAAAACAATTGAAACCGGGTGATAACCTTATTTTATCGGCATTTGGCGGAGGTTTCACTTGGGGTTCGATGTATATCAAGTGGGCATACGACGGAAGTAAAACCGGGAAATAACGTTAAAAAACGTAAAACTCCGGAGTTTAGCACGTTGTTTGAACAGGAATAGAAAATTAAAAACAAATCATATGAGATCAATTCTATCATTCGCATTCCTGTTAGCATTTATAGGAATTAAATCACAAAACAATTTGGTTGTTTTCACCGAGAACGGAGAAAAATTCTTTTTGGTGGTAAACGGCATTAAACAAAACATTGAGGCTGAGACCAATGTTAAGGTAACCGACCTTATTCAACCACAATACAAGGTAAAAGTTGTGTTTGAAGATAAGGCCAAAGGTGTTGTTGACCAAAATATTTGGTTAATGAACGGTGGTGAGTCGGTGAAGAACCACGAATTTGTTTACAGTGTTAAGGTTAACAAAAAAGCCGGTTACAAGATCCGTTTCGTAAGTTCAGTTGCTGTAAGCGAAACAAAACCATCATCAGATCAAACAGTGGTGCATTATACAACTACTGAACCAACAGCTGCAAATAACAATGTGGTAACAGAGGGCGCTACAACAAACATCAACATGTCTTCTTCAGGCAATGTGAATACCAATGTAAATGTTGCTGAACCTGCTGGATCCATTGGAACGAATGTACAGGTAACTGAAACTACCACACAAACACAGGTTAATAATGGAACACCGGGTGGTGCCAATGTTGGCATCAACATGAATGGCATGGGGGTGAACATCAACATCAATGATAACATGGGTGGCGGAATGAACAATACGACATCAACTACGGTGACCTCTAAGACCATTACTACCACATCAACCACTAAATCTTCGGTAAGCGCTACAACTAACGGAAACGCAACTGCAGTAAACACCAAGCCTGCAGCAACATCAAAGGGCGAAGTGAAGACCAAAAATGACCCATTACCTGGGTATACTGGTGCAAAAGGATGTACTTCACCTATCAGTACTGCTGAATTCGCCAATGTGAAGAAGAGCATTGATACTAAGAATTTTGAAGATACCAAGATCAAGATCGCAAAGCAGGTGATCGATAACAATTGTTTGTTGAGCAGCCAGGTAAAAGAGATCATGATGTTGTTCAATTTTGAGGAAACACGTTTAGATCTTGCAAAATATGCGTATGGCCATACCTATGATATTGGCAACTATTACAAACTGAACGATGCCTTTAAATTTGAGACATCTATTGATGAATTGAATGAATACATTAAATCGAACGACCACAAATAATGATTAATATCATATTTTGAACAATACCCTTTAAAAGCCCTGTATTTGCAGGGCTTTTTTATTTTCTGGCATTCAATGAATTATTGGTCCATGACAATCATATGACATATAAAAACCTTCGATTATTTACTTTTGTAACGTTTTGCAGGCCTTTAAGATCATATCGTTCAATCATCAGTTCCTGCCTCTGGAAAGCATTGGTAAATTGCACCTGGAGGATAACTCTCAGCAGGAAAGATTAAGCGCACTAAAATTGAATTTTCAATTTGATGAACTCATGTTCCTGAGTACTTGTAATCGCGTGGAATTATATATTCGTGGCGAACAGGACATCACTGCAAATACCGTTGCCTCCATTGTGGCTTTCATTAACCCGCAGTTGAATCAGCACCAAATTGATGTATTGACCCGTCAGAGTGTTTCTCTTTCTGGGGAAGAAGCGATCACACACGTTTTCAAAGTGGCATCTTCATTGAATTCACTTGTTGTTGGTGAACGCGAGATCATCACACAATTGCGCAAGGCCTATGATTTCTGTAACATGGTTGGGTTAACAGGAGATTATATTCGACTATTGATCAAACAAACGATTGAAACTGCAAAACAAGTATTCACCGAAACAGATATCGCTAAGAATCCTGTTTCTGTGGTGTCGCTTGCTTACCGTCAATTAAGAGATCTTGGCATTAAGAACGATGCACGAATTCTTATCATCGGAGCCGGAGATACCAATACCAAAATGGCAAACTATCTGCAAAAACATAAGTTTGCGAATTTTACAGTGTTTAACCGTACGCTTGAAAATGCGCAAAAGCTTGCTGAGGTTTTAAATGGCAATGCCTTGCCGCTTTCCGAACTTGAGACCTATTCCAAAGGTTTTGATGTGTTGATCGTGTGCACAGCATCTTCGCATGCGCTTATTACACCAAAGGTATATCAACACCTGTTACAAGGCGATAAAAATAAAAAAGTACTGATCGATCTGTCCATTCCTGCAAATGTTGATTCAGATGTGGTTGCAAATTACCCGACAGTATATATCGATATTAATTCTTTGAAACATCAGGCCGAACAAAATATTGAACTTAGGAAATCAGAGGTAAACAAATGTGAGCAGATCATTCATAACCGTTTGGAAGAATTCAAATGGTTGCAAAAAGAACGCCGCATTGAATTGGCCTTTGGAGAGGTTCCTCGTCAGGTAAGGGCCATCAAGGACATGGCTTTGACCGAAGTGTTTGCAAAGGAGATCAGCGAACTTGATCCTTCTAGCAAAGAAGTGTTGGATAAGGTTATCGGATATATCGAAAAAAAATACAATGCTGTGGCCATGAAAACAGCAAAGGAAGTATTCTTAAAGGATGAATGATCCCATTCATTTTTCACCATTAAATCAGCAGCATTTTTGATCTATGAGAAAAATTATCATTGGCACCCGTGGAAGTGAACTGGCGCTGTGGCAGGCAAATTATACCAAAGCCCTGCTTGAAGAGAGAGGCCGTCAGGTAGAACTCAAGATCATTCAAACCAGTGGCGATCGCACACAACAATGGAATACCAGTTTTGATAAGCTGGAGGGCAAAGGATTTTTCACCAAAGAACTGGAAGAAGCTTTACTGAAGAAAGAGATCGATCTTGCCGTGCATTCACATAAGGATCTTCCTACCGAAAATCCGGAAGGATTGATCATTGCAGGTGTATCCAAGCGTGAGGACCCTTCAGAATTATTACTGATCAAAAAAGATGCGGTTGACGACAAGCAAAAATTCTCATTGAAGAAGAATGCAGTTGTTGGTACCAGTTCTGCACGCCGAAAGTCTCAGTTGCTGGCATTTCGTCCGGACATTACCGTGAAGGACCTTCGTGGGAATGTACCTACCCGTGTGAATAAATTACGTGGTGAGGAATACGATGCCATTATGCTGGCTGTAGCTGGTACAGAACGCCTGGAGCTTGATCTCAGTGAATTTCATAGTGAAGTTCTGGATCCTAAAGTATTTGTGCCGGCCCCTGCCCAAGGCGTGCTGGCATGGCAGATACGCGAAAGCGATGATGAGTTGTTCAACCTGTTTGATGATATCACAGACATTGATGTACAGACCCGCATTCGCATTGAGCGTTCTGTGCTTAACCTGATGGATGGTGGATGCCAATTACCATTAGGTGTTTATGTTGATACAGAGTTTGATGATGAAGATCGTCCGATCTTTAAAACGTTTGTAAGCGTTGCCAAACAATGGAATGAGCAACCTGTGCAATTGTATTTTGAGACCGGCATCACTGAAGATTTTGCAGAACGTATTGTTGAACATATTCAAAATATAAAGCCGCAAAAAGTTTTTGTTACACGCGATCTGAAAGAGTCTGACTATTTAAAAGCATCTTTAACGCGTTTAAAATTTGAGGTGGAAGGTAAGAGTTTGATCGAATTCAAAGAGATCAAAATAAAAGAACTACCTGTTACCGAATGGATATTCTTCAGTAGCAAACATGCCGTTAGATATTTCTTTAGTCAGAAACCAAAATTAGGTAAGGTAAAATTCGGATGCATTGGCAGTTCTACTTCTGCCGAATTGCGTGCTAATGGCCATCGTGCCGATTTTATTGGCCAGGGAACCGATACAAAACTAATTGGTAAACAATTTGCTTCAAAAGTCGGAAGCTCTAAAGTATTGTTTCCTATAGCGAAAGATAGTATGCGCACGGTTCAATGGCAAATGCCTAAAAAGGAGAATGCCATTGATATGAATATTTATTTTACGGTAAAGCATAGTGTAGTGCTGGACCCTTCGTTTGGAATTGTTGTGTTTACCAGCCCTAGCAATGTAGAAGCATTTTTTGAGAAGAATAAATTGCAGCCACATCAAAAGGTAGTGGCCATGGGCGATGCCACTGCCAATGCCTTAAATAAATTAAAGGTGAAGGATGTTACCAAACCCATCAGTTTTGATGATCTGGGCCTGGTACAAGCCATCCTTGGTTGTTCTGCCAGCGCTACCCTTTGATCGACAGAGGTTGCTGAGAAAATACGGAGCTTGTCATTTGAGCTTGGTCAGTTCGAGTGTTGCGAAGCTTCAGCGCAGCCATGTATCGAGAACTTGTTTAATAAGCTGTAAGTTATGTTAGTTCGAGTGTTGCGGAGTTTTAACGTAGCAATGTATCGAGAACTGAGAGTGAAACTTACTATCTTAGAGTTTACCTGACAGGTCAATTGTGATTTTTCACTAAGTTAACAAGCCGGCCACGATGACCTGTGTTAAGAAATTTCTATCCCTTTTTTAAGACATGCGCTGTTCACCTTCTAAGCATATTATGTTGTTTAAGGAGGCAGAGAAGTTGAGGTGTTCGTATATAGCCATTTTTGTCAGTATTACTAATTCATACTAATTAAGAGGCTTCTATCAGTGTTGTTTAATATCACGTAAAAACACCTGCTTTAAAAACGGGTGTTTTTACTCTTGTTTCAACTTTTTACACCTTTTAATTTTGAGCAAAAATGATATTCCTAATGTCTAAAATTCCAAAATTCGACAAAAACCTACGGGTTTCCACAGTTGACAGGTGCGGTTAAATGGAATATATTGTCTCAATATTTAATCACCGTTTTAAGTAGTTTTCCGTGAATTATATGAAGAAGGCTTTTATATTAAAACCTCATAAATGGTTGTTCTTAAGTGAAAACACTTGTGATACGCAATTACGATCTTTAATAATGATCACAAAATATCTTGAGAAAGAATTAGTTAACATAAATCATATATAGATATCATTAATAAATACGAAAATAATTTAAACAACAGTTTTTATAAAGTTACCATCACAAATCATATAATTAATAGAGGTGTTTGAAAAATTAATAGTATAAAATAATTTGACAAGAAAAAGATCTACTGGAAGTTGCTTGTATCTATTTTCAAGTATTTTATAAATAATAATAGATAGAAAGTTAGAGATGTAAATGAAACATGCATCAAGAACAATTAATATTGAATTGTCCCTATGTTTGATTAGAAAATAATATAGTACTTTCTTGAATTTACAATACAATTAAAGTCGAAAAAAAGGCAATTGTCTAAAAATTACTTAGTAAAATGAACTACGTTATCACAAAAAATGAAAGGAGGTGTTTTAGCATTTGCTAAAAGGAACCTCCCTTGCACGCTAAATTTTGCGAACCTAGCGTTTCAAAGATATTCTTTTTAGCACGCTTATTGCCTTTTTATTGTATCATAGAATCATCCAAAATCCATTTAGGTTACCCTTTCCTGCTAATGGTAATATAGAAAGCAGAGACTTCAATTAATTTAAATAAATTATTATAATGAATCCAATTAAAAACACATTTCTTTCATTGCTTCTCATCATCGCAGTGAATTGTTTTTCACAAGTTCAATCATATAGCAGTTTATACAAACCAATTAATATTTTTGATCGGTTTGGAAATGAAAAAACACTTGACCAAATAAAAATATTAAATCCTGGACAAAATCCTGTCCCTGGTGGTTATGCTGCTCCAACAACCTCTTGTAATGCAGGCTACTTTAACATTTACTTTGCAGCAAATAGCGGAATGGATGGTTCTTCGCAAGTTGAAATTGACCGACGATCTGTTGTATGCCAAGTTTTTTCAGATCTATCACAATTTATAAACTCTCCTCTAACAGGCACTAATACATGTAACATACTTATAGAAACAACCAGTAGTGCTATTCCAAATTCAAGTACATCTGGTGTTTTAGGTATAGCTTCTCCTTACTTTGCTGAATTTTTTAATTCTTCAATTCTCGTTTCTGGTTTAATACCTGGTGAAGTATGGAAAACGATTAAACTTGGAAAAAGCTCATACATTAATACTGCGCCATTTAGCAATTCAATAAATTATAGCCCTAATGCTTACCATGGATATATGGCTTTTAATTTTGACAACCCTGGTATTAATTGGGATATTTCTTTAACAACTAATACAATTACATCAACTCAATTTGATTTTTATACTAATGTTTTACATGAAGCCATGCATATGCTTGGTATAGCTTCTTATATAAACAATACAGGCGCATCGGTTTTTGGACCATTAAAAAGATATTACTCATACTACGATGCTTTTCTAACCAATTCTAGTGGAAGTTATTTAATCTCTAACGGAGGTAACAATTGCTCTAAATACTATTATAACTTTTCATCTGCTGCAACTCAATCTAATTTGGCTTCCTGCATAAATTGTGCTCCAACTTGCAGTTCAACTTACATTCCCGATAATACAAATTGCTCATTAGCCAATAATTATGCAGGTAGTACATACACCGTTCCCGTTTATACCCCAGCCTGTTTTGAATCTGGCTCATCACTTTCTCACTTTGAAGATATGTGCTATCCTCCTGCTGGTTACTTGAACAATCTATATTTTGTAAACACTAATGGCGTTCCTTCTGGCAGCAATAGTAAAAAACGTTATCCAAAGCCTGAAGAACGTAGTGCATTATGTGATCTTGGTTATAGTGTTAATGGTATTTATAATACAACTGTTAATGGAGGATATTATAATTACTCTGTTGGAGTTTGTTCAGGAAAAGATATTGCTGGTCTAAATGATGGCTTAAATAGTGCAAATGTCGTAACTCTAACCTGTGCAGTCAATACTTCAATTCAAGTAATCGGAATCAATACGAATGACCGTAATGCATCAAATGGTTATGTTTGTTTGGAAACATTATTACCTGCAACAGGTAACTTAAGCAATAATTCTGGAAGTTCAAGCACACCTTTTACTTATACACCAACAACAAGTGGCTTGCATGTTCTACGTTATTTGCCGGTTAATTCATTAGGTCAACAAGGCAACATAACATATGTATTTATTTACGCCACACCAAACAACTCTTGTAATAGTGTATGCAACAAAGTTGCAGGCGGTAATTTTGAAGTTGGCAGTATTCCACCTGCAGACTCTTTTATAAATTTAGCATGTGGCTGGGCAAATGCCAATGGTGGTACGTGTGACTATTTTTCGACTGCTTCTACTCCAATCTCTGGTGTAAATATTCCATGTAACCCATTTGGTTATGAACCAACTTCAATTACAGGTGGTACCGCATACGCAGGTTTTCAATGCGCTTACTTTGTCCCCAATCCAGCATTATCCTTTAATGAAATATTGTATAGCTCACTCACCTCTCCTTTAACACCAAACACAGCTTATAAACTTACTTTTGACGTTTCCAACGCGGAGGCATTTTCGGCAGAATCATACTCATTACAAGTATATTTTAGCCCTGATCTGACTTTTTTAAGTAGCAATACATCCAATGTAAATATTAATTACCCAACCATGTTGTTTACAACACCAAATACTTTTACAACAACAAATGGCTGGCAACAAGCAGTAATCGAATTTACTACCGGTGCTTCAACCAATAATGAACAATACATTGTTATTGGCAATTTGCAAAATAATCCAGGTACACCCAAAGCACCAGCTCCGGCTTTTACTGGGACCTGTTCACATGGAAGTAATTCAACTGGTGCATATTATTACATTGATAACGTAACCTTAACTTCAAATTCTATAACAGCAACATTTAATCTTCCTCTGGGAGCCTGTAACAACCAATCGGTTTCATTAAACTCGCTTGTTACACCAACAGGTGGTGTATTCAGTGGTTCATTAGTATCAAATAATTCAGGGAATTACGTTTTTAACGCAGGACAAAATGCCACAATAGGTATATATAACATTGCTTATACATATACAATAGCTAATTGCCAGTACAACATTCTTAAACAAATTCAAATTGGGCCTACACATTTCGTAAATGCAACAAATAACACAAATGTAATTTGTACTAATTTGAGCCAAACTAACACCACTTTAACAGCAACATCTACATCTACTAATGTTAATTTCATCTGGCAACCGGGTTCTTCAACATTAAACCCAAATGTTGTAAGCCCTACTTCAACTACAATATACACTGTTACCGGTAACAATCAAGGATGTTTAAGTAGTTCAACCGTAGCTGTTAATGTAAACACGGCTTGCTGTACAACCACTTTAAATCCTTATACTGGCTCAAGTAACATTACAGGTGGAACGTTCTCTGCAGCAACCGCATTTAACTATGATATCAATGTGCTTCCTAGTTCCTTAGTCACAATACAAGCGGCAGAGTATCAATTTGCACCTGGAGTTAAAATCACAGTAAAGCCATCTGGAATATTATATATTATTGGTTCACATCTCTATAGCTGTGGTAATGATTTATGGGAAGGTATTGTTGTTGAAGATGGAGGACAATTAAAAGTTTTCTCAAACCCTACAATTTCAGTTAATGATAATCTAATAGAAGATGCGGTTACTGCAATAAGTATTCCAAATAATGTAACTTCAGGTTTTACATCTTATGGTAGTCTTTTTTCAGTGACCAATACAATTTTTAATAAGAATTTTATAGCTATTTCAATAGATAACTATAAAAGGAACTTTTATCCATATCCATTTGCTATACACAGTAATGTTTTTACGAGCAGAAATATCCCATATACTGCAACAAGTTGGCCTACTTGCTCAGTTACTGCAGGTAGTTTACGTGCTGCATCCAATCCTACTTCAGGTTTGGATGTGCCATATTTACTAGGTAATTATGCTTCTACTAATTTAAAAAACCCATACAGTAATCAGCCTGGACAAATAGGGATAAAATTGTTCTCTGTCGGTTCATCAACTGGTACTGTTCAATATGCTATTCAAATTGGAAACACTGCCAATGTGAACAATTACAATATTTTTGACGGCTTGGGCCAGTTGATAGAATGCACCAATTCTAATTTATTAAGTGTAAATAATGTATTCCAAAACACCAAACAATACACTTATAATCCTCCTTTACCTCATTCTCCATATACATTTGGTGGAAATGCAATTAGACATTATACAAATACTGATTTTAATTCAATATTAAATTTGTGGTCAACTACAAATAATTATAGTTTAGGAAATCGATTTTACAACTGTCATTATGCTGTAAACTGTGATAACACTTTTAATTTAAATGTTCGTTACGCTACATTTAGAAGTACTCAAACGTCCACAAATACCGCATCACCAACCGGAAGCATTGGAATTATTTCAAGAACTAACAGGTTTATGCACGTTATTAGCGATAATAATTTTGCCAACTTAAATAACTGTATTAATGTGTTGGTTGCTCCTGGCACATATAGTTATTCAACCTACCAGGGTTATGGTATTTTAGCTAGTGGTTTAAATATCCAGAACAATTACATTGGCTCGCAAACCACAACTGCTGCAGCTATTACAACGCAATATGTAAATCAAGCAATAAGCTTATCTAATCCTTCGCAAAGTGTTTTTATTGTTCCATCTTCTGCTTTTGCTGTAACAAGTAATACAATAAACAGAGTGTTAAGAGGTATTGAAGTGAATAGCTTTAGTAAAACAAATTTTGCCATTAATACTAGTAGCAATAATATCACTCTAGTTACTGACAACATATTTAATGCCTCTCAAAAAGGTATTAACTACGTTAATAACCAAGCTGGTAGTATAAAAACAAATACTTTTGTTGGTAGTGGTATATCTAATACATTAGCTACATTATTCTATGCAGGAAATAGCACTAGTAACCCTACGGTGGCTTGTAATACTATGAGTAATTCATATGTTGCATTTGAGTTCAATGGAAACAATACTAATGTTCATTGGAGAGGAAACCTTATTTACCCAATGGCACGCGGTTTATTCTTAAATTGGAATGGTATTATTGGAACACAGGGAAGTAATGGAAATCCTAACGATAATCAATGGATTAATACATGGGTAAGTGGTACAAATTATGGCACTTATACGGGAACCCTAAGTGCCGCTCAAAATTCCTTGCTTTGGTATAGAAGTGCCGCGGGAGCATTTTTACCAGTTAATAATTCTGGCGAAATAACTACACCTTTACAATGGTATGGTGCCCCTAATACCCTTTCTACAACTGCAACGGGGGCATATATTTGCAATCCTGGTGGCGGTGGTGGCGGTGGAGCATCTGCCCCACAATCAAGCCAATTAAACCTAAGTTCAACTACCAACACTGCTTTAACTGAAGAAATGAAATACATTAATGATTTTGCTAATTACGAAAATGCAAAAACAAATTCTTCTGTTAACACTTTGCAGGCACAAACATTTATTAGCAGTTATAATAACAGCAGCATTGAAAAATTTTATACAATTGATGCGGCTTATACTGCCGGTAATATTACCTATGCAAATGCACTAAACGCCGGCATTACCCATACCAATTTGGTAGAGTACAATTATAAAACCTATTTTACTTTGTATGATAAGTTTGTAAAGGGTACTTTAACAGATGTTGATAACAATGCCATTTTATATTTGGCCAACCAATGCCCGGGAACAGATGGTGCAGTGGTTTATAAAGCAAGGGCTTTATATAATTACATTAATAAAACCGCAGCTTTGTTTACCGAGAACTGTTACAGTTTAGCTTCGGTTAAAGAAAGAAGCAGTATGGAGATTGCCGAAACAGCAATAAATAAACTGCAAGTTGATTTGTATCCAAATCCTGCAAATAATTTTGTAACTTTAATAAGCGAAC
>DAISHL010000027.1:0-12912 GCA_036822555.1 Bacteroidota bacterium
GATATGACAGGGTTAATATCAACTCTTGTGTTTTAAAGACTCTAAAAATGCAAGCCAATCATTCAAATGCTTTCCTTTTAAAACACGTGGGAATTTACTTTGACCTCCGAGTTTGTTCTTACTCGCTAAGAAATCTATGAATGTTTGATTAGGCAAAATGTTCACAATGATGTCCTTTAATGCATGAAGTCTCTCTGTTGTATAATCATCGTTCAGCGCCTTCAAATGCCCGTCAAGAACCTCCTTTACACGTTTAGGATCAACATCTTTATCTGTACCAATGAACCACTCATGTGCAAAAAGTCCTTCATGTGGTTTTCCCATCACACAATATTCATTGATATGAAGTCCTAGTTCCTGTGCTGTATTCTTGATCGCCTGGTTCATGTTGTCAACACTCAGGTGCTCGCCACATAAACTTAAAAAATGTTTGGTACGTCCGGTAATAATGATCTCACAACGTTTAAGGTTGGTGAATCTGATAGTGTCTCCTATCAGGTATCTCCAGGCACCTGCAGAATTACTGAGGAGCAAGGCGTAATCCTGACCAAGTTCCACCTGTGTAATATTTAATGCGGTTGCTCCCGGCAAAATATTTCCATCGCCATCAAAATTTGATTCAGTGAATGGTACGAACTCGAAAAAGATGTTGTTATCCGTGATCATCTTCATGCTTTGACTAGGATTTGGCCTCTCCTGATAAGCAATGAATCCTTCTGACGCCATATAGGTATCAAGATAGATCAAAGGTTTGGCACAAAGCGCGTCAATGCTTGATTTATAGGGATGAATAGCAACTCCTCCATGTACAAAAATGGCAAGGTTAGGCCAAATATCATGGATGTTATTTACATTGTAATACTTGATGATGCGTTCAAAGAGGATCTGTATCCACGCAGGAACTCCACAGATAAAGCCAACATTCCATTTCTTGGCATTCTCAACGATCTCCTGCAACTTCGTTTCCCAGGATGTCAATGATCTGATCTCAGGACCAGGCAGCGTGAAATTCTGAAACCACCTTGGTTGTGTTCCTGTTGTAATTCCACTTAGATCGCCACTGAAATACGTTCCGTTATAATTAAGGTTGGTGCTGCCTCCCACGAACAAGATCTCAGTCTCAAACTGTTCCTTCGGAAAATTGAAATGCCTGGTTGACAGCACTTGCTTAAGAGTTCCCTTATGAATGGATTTGATCATATCCTTTGTGACAGGGATATGCTTGCTTGAGGATTCAGAAGTGCCGGAGCTTAATGCGAAGTAATTGATCTTACCTGGCCAGCAAACATCGCGCTGTCCCTTTAATGCCAAATGCCACCAATTATCGAAGATGGACTGGTAATCATGTATGGGCACACGCTTCTGAAATAGCGCGATCGGATCTTCCTCCAACAACATCTGGCTAAATCCATAATGTTTACCAAATTCAGTGGTTTCAGCCTTCGACAACAATTTGCTGAGTTGCTTCACCTGCTGCTTGTATACGTTCTTTCTGGCAGGTATTCGTCCTCGCAAATGAACAGCACCTTTTATTATTGATCCTAAGATTGGCATTCTCATCTTTATGCTATTCCTTACTTAAAATATCTGAAATCGTGATTTGCTTTGATCGATTTCAAACTGTGGTACATCAATTTGATCACATCTTCCACGTCTTGCTTGCTCACCGACTCAACAGTGGTGTGCATATAACGCAATGGCAATGAGATCAGCGCTGAGGCAATTCCATCTGTTGAATACGCGAATGCATCTGTATCTGTTCCGGTAGCGCGTGACGCTGCCTGACGTTGAAACTCTATTTTATTCTTTCTGGCTGCATCAATGATCAGTTTCAAAAGATTATTCTGAACTGCAGGCGCATAACTTAATACCGGACCTTTACCGCATGCAAGATCTCCACTGGTAACCTTGTTCATCATTGGAGATTGTGTACAGTGGCAAACATCAGTTACTATGGCCACATTCGGATTGATCCTTCTGGCTATCATTTTCGCTCCATTCAAACCAACTTCTTCCTGTACTGAGTTCACGATATATAAGCCAAATGGGAGTTTATCTTTCTTTTCTTTTAAAAGCCTGGCCACTTCAGCGATCATAAAGCCTCCTATCCTATTGTCCAAAGCCCTTCCGGTATAATACCTGTCGTTAAGTTCCATTAGTTCATCTTCATATGTTACCACACAACCCACATGTATTCCAAGAGAAGCAACTTCCTTATCTGATGAACATCCGCAATCTAAAAATAAATTCTTTAAACTAGTCGCATCTTCCTATGCCGCATCACGACCATGTATGGCAGGCCATCCAAACACTGCCTTCACAATTCCTTTCTCGGTATGAATGTTCACGCGCTTTGATGGAGCGATCTGATGGTCGCTGCCACCGTTCCTGCGCAAATAAATGAATCCATCCTTAGTGATGTAATGCACAAACCAACTGATCTCATCCGCATGGGCCTCAATAACTACTTTATAATCCGCCTTAGGATTGATGACCCCTACAGCCGTACCATAGGTATCAATAAAATAATCATCAATGTATGGTCTCAGATAATTCAGCCACAATTTTTGACCACTCGATTCGAATCCGGTTGGAGATGCATTATTCAAATATGAATACAGGAACTCCTTGCTTTTTGCATTTAAAATTGATTTGCTCTTTGCCATAGAAATACATTGATAAGAACCATAAATTAAGCAAAAAGAAATGGATTTAAAAAGTAGGATTTAACTTAAAAAATGTGTAAAAATCTACTTGGTGTTGTACTCGTTCATGCAACGTTGCAACCCAATGAAAGCAAAGGCCTTAACAGCTTCGGCAGCGATCTTTACGCGTTCACTCAATATCTTTTTTTCTTCGTCGCTCCATTTGCCAAGAACATAATTCACTTGCTGTCCTTTGCCGAACTGATTACTGATGCCGAACCTCAATCGTGGGTATTCAGTGGTCTTTAAAAGTTCCTGAATGTTCTTTAAACCATTATGCCCGCCATCGCTTCCTTTTGGCCCAATGCGGATCTTTCCTAAAGGCAAAGCAAGCTCATCTACGATCACCAACACATTTTCCACAGGTACCTTTTCCGCCTGCATCCAATAGTTCAACGCTTTTCCGCTTAAATTCATGTATGTGGTTGGCTTAACAAGTATTAGTGTTTTTCCTTTGTGTTTGATCTCGGCAACGTCGGCAAGTCTGTCGTTCCTGAATTTCACGCCTGCCTCTGATGCTAAATGATCAACCACATCAAATCCAATGTTGTGGCGGGTTCCGGCATACTCATCACCAATGTTCCCTAAACCTATGATCAAGAATTTTGACATACAATAATGCAAAGATAAGTTTTACGATGAATGTAACATAAGTGCTGTTTGAATTCGATAAAAATCTGAATTGTTTTTGTAAATTAGCGCATCCAGTTAACATTCCATGCGCAAAGATTTTTCACATATACCATATGTTCGCAAAAGCCTGAAGAACGGCACAACAACAGTCAGATCCGAGGCGTTTAAAACAGCTGAACAAATTGACGTAAGACCAAGCTACTCTAAAAGTGATGTGGAAGGGCTGGAACATTTGCAATTCGGTGCCGGAATACCGCCTTTTTTACGTGGGCCATATTCATCCATGTACGTGCAGAGTCCATGGACCATCAGACAATATGCAGGATTTAGTACGGCTGAGGAAAGCAATGCATTTTATCGCAGGAACTTGGCGGCCGGACAAAAAGGACTTTCTGTAGCATTTGACCTTGCCACTCACAGAGGTTATGACAGTGATCACGAACGCGTCGTTGGTGATGTTGGAAAAGCCGGTGTAGCCATTGATTCTATACTCGACATGAAAGTGTTGTTCGATCAGATACCTCTTGATCAGATGAGTGTTTCTATGACCATGAATGGCGCAGTGCTACCAATACTTGCTTTCTACATAGTTGCCGCTGAAGAACAGGGTGTAAGTATGGATAAGTTGTCGGGTACGATACAGAACGATATCCTGAAGGAATTCATGGTGCGTAACACCTACATATATCCACCTGCTCCTTCCATGAAGATCATTGCAGACATCTTTGAATTCACTTCCAAACACATGCCTAAATTCAATTCCATTTCAATTAGCGGATACCACATGCAAGAAGCCGGTGCCACTGCAGATATTGAATTGGCATATACACTGGCCGATGGACTTGAATATATTCGCACGGGAATTAAAGCGGGCTTAGACATTGATGTGTTTGCTCCTCGCTTGTCCTTCTTCTGGGCTGTGGGCATGAATCATTTCATGGAAATAGCGAAAATGAGGGCCGCACGTATGCTATGGGCAAAACTTGTAAAGCAGTTCGATCCTAAATCAGCCAAATCCATGGCCTTGCGTACACACTGTCAAACAAGCGGCTGGAGCCTTACAGAACAGGATCCTTTCAATAATGTGGCAAGAACCTGCGTTGAAGCGCTTGCAGCAGCCATGGGACACACGCAAAGTTTACATACCAATGCACTTGATGAGGCCATTGCCTTGCCAACAGATTTCAGTGCACGTATTGCACGTAATACACAATTGTATTTACAACTGGAGACCAATATTTGCAAAGTTGTTGATCCATGGGCGGGTTCATACTATGTAGAGCGTCTCACACACGAGATCGCACATCGCGCATGGGAACTGATACAGGAAATTGAATCGCTGGGGGGAATGGCCAAAGCAATTGAAACAGGTTTGCCTAAAATGCGCATCGAAGAAGCTGCCGCCAGAAAACAAGCAAGAATTGACAGCGGTAAAGATATTATTGTTGGTGTAAACAGCTATCAAACAAGCGAGCAAACTCAGATCGATATTCTTGATGTTGATAATACCAAAGTTAGACAACAACAGATTGAAAGACTGAAAAAGTTAAGATCGGAAAGGAACGAAACAGAAGTAACAAAAGCATTGGAAGCCTTGACAAAAGCTGCCGAGACCAATCAGGGAAATTTACTTGAGCTTTCTGTGAACGCTGCACGGGTAAGATGCACATTGGGTGAGATAAGTTATGCACTTGAGAAGGTATATGGCCGATACAAAGCAAACATCAGGTCAATTGCCGGAGTATACAGCAAAGAAATCAGTATGGATAAGGATTTTATAAAAGCCAGAACTTTGTCAGATGCTTTTGCAGCAAAGGAGGGACGCAGACCAAGGATCATGATCGCAAAGATGGGGCAAGACGGACATGACAGGGGAGCAAAAGTGATCGCAACAAGTTTTGCAGACCTTGGATTTGATGTAGATATTGGTCCGTTATTTCAAACACCTGCCGAAGCTGCAAAACAAGCAGTGGAAAACGATGTACATATCCTTGGCGTTTCAAGTTTAGCAGCCGGTCATAAAACGTTGATCCCTCAAGTGATCGAAGAGCTGAAAAAATATGGCCGTGATGACATCATGGTGGTAGCAGGTGGCGTTATCCCTCAACAAGATTACGATTACCTTTTCAATCATGGTGTTTCATTTGTGTTTGGGCCAGGTACTGTTATTGCAAAGAGCGCCATTGAGATCCTTGAAAAATTATTGAAATAGTTCTATCGAACTATCCATAGAACCAATTCATTCTTGGGTGACGGATTGGTTTTTTGTTTCTCAAAGTAACTGATTCATTATTCTTATTTTAACAAGTGAGAAGCGTTGATCGATGATGTGTGTATTGTTGGATTCAAAATGTGAACGTAATGAAGAACAAAGTCCTTTTATTATTGCTACTGCTCTGCCAGCTGTCTCTCACCTCACAAACGTTCAATGTGTTTGGTAAGGTTACAGATGAGAACGATTCTTCAGCTATTGGGGCGGCAGTTGTTTTGTTGAATGCCTCCGATTCCTCACTTTTCAAAGGCGTTACAACTAATCTTAGGGGGACATTCAGATTCGAAGAAGTACCTGCCAATACCTATGTGCTTAAAATAAGTTATATAGGGTATAAGGATATTATACAGAAGATAACCATCTCAGAGAATGCCCGTCTGGGAAAGTTCAAGTTGCAAGCACTCTCGAAAACACTTAAAGAAATAGAAGTAAAGACCACCGCTATTATAGCCACTCAAAACGGTGACACGAGCAGTTATAATGCCAATGCTTTTAAAACCAATAAAGATGCCATGGCTGAGGATCTTATCACTAAAATGCCGGGAGTGACTGTTGTGGATGGAAAGATACAGGCTCAAGGCGAAGATGTGAAACAAGTGTTGGTGGATGGCAAACCATTCTTTGGAGATGATCCTAATGCCGTACTAAAGAATCTTCCTGCAGAAGTTATTGATAAAGTACAGGTGTTTGACAGAAGAAGTGATCAATCGCAATTCACGGGTTTTGATGATGGCAGCAACAACAAGACCATCAATATCATCACAAAAACGCAATTCAGGAATGGTGTGTTCGTAAGAGTCTACGGTGGTTATGGATATGAAGACAAATACAAATCCGGTGCTGTAGTTAACAGATTCAAAGACAAGCAACGATTAACCATCATGGCCATGTCTAACAACATCAATGAACAGAACTTCAGTGCGGATGATCTGCTGGGTGTAATGAGCGGTGGTTCCAATAATCAGCGCGGCGGTGGCGGGCGCGGAGGTATGCGCGGACAAGGTGGTAGCGGCAGAAGTGGCGGAGGTTCCCAATCAAATAATTCTGATAACTTTTTAGTGAATGCAAAAAATGGCATCAGCACAACCCACGCTTTTGGTTTGAATTATACAGATCAGTGGGGAAAGAATACAAGTATCACGGCATCCTATTTCTTTAATCTTACAAATAACGAAGCCAAAAGCGATCTGCTCCGGCAATACCTGATCGGTAATAACAGCGGACTGAACTATTCTGAAGGCAGCGTTGCTAGAAGCGATAATTTCAACCACAGACTCTCGTTGCGCTTTGAACATAAACTTGATTCGTTCAATTCTGTTCTATTACAACCAAAACTGTCATTTCAGATCAATAACGGATCAAGCACTATCAATGGCGTAAATACCAAAACCGTTGACATCAGCAAAACCTCCAATTCATCCGGCTCGAACTTGACGGGTTACAACATCTCAGTACCAATGCTATTCAGGCATTCGTTCAGAAAAAGAGGCAGAACAGTTTCTCTGGATCTTAATCCTAGTTACAGTCCAAATTCCGGCAACAGCAACTTCATCTCCTACAATAATTTCTTAACTGATTCTGTGTACGCAGACACTGTGGATCAAAGATCTTCGCTAAGCAAATACACATTGAATTCTTCGGGCAACATAACCTATACTGAACCCATCAACAGCAAAAGTTTTGTTTCTGCCAATTATCAGTTAATTTATAATTACTCTGAATCCGACAAAAATACCTTTAACAGGGATCTTACTGTGAATGATTATTCCTTAAGAGACTCCCTTGTGTCCAATGTGTTCAATACAGGGTACATTGCACATAACGCCGGACTTAGTTATAGCTTCCAAAAAGAGAGCTACAATTTTTCATTTGGAGTTTCCGGACAACAAGCAGAATTAAGACGCGACCAGATCTTCCCAAGTTCCAGCACCTCTGCCCGTGTTTTCACATCCATACTGCCAAACGCTCAATTTCAGTACAAACTTGGCAACAAGAAGAATTTCAGGATCAATTACCGAACAAGCAATTCACCTCCAAGCTTAGATCAGTTGCAGGATGTGTTAAACAACAGCAATAGCTTACAACTGAGCATTGGCAACCCTGAATTGAAACAGAATTTTCAGAACAATTTGTTCATGCGCTATTCGGGCGTGAATACTGAGAAGTCAACCGCATTTTTTGTAATGCTGGGAGGCACATACACAGACAATTACATCGGCAATAGCACCATAATTGCAGCCAATGACACCATTGTATACGACAAGATAGCTCTTGCCAAAGGCTCTCAGATAACTCGTCCTGTGAATCTCAACAACAATTACAGTTTAAGAACATTCATTAATTACAGTATGCCATTGAAGGGCCTTAAGACCAACCTGAATCTTAACGCCGGTTGTAATTACAACAATACCCCTGCCTTGATCAATGATAAAACAAATTACTCTAAAACAACAATTCCTTCGTTTGGAATAGTTCTTAGTAGCAACATCAGTGAAAACTTTGATTTCATGATCTCTTCCAACACCAGCTACAACAACGTAGTGAACACCATTCAAACCGATCTGAACTCTTCATTCCTCAGCCAAAACTCAAAAGCCAAAGTGAATGTTACTCTCATGAAAAAACTTGTTTTGCATGCAGAATATAACAATCAATTGTACTCTGGTTTAACACAAAGCTTTAACCAGAACATACATCTGCTCAATGCGGCAATTGCATTGAAATTTTTAAAGGACAACAAAGGCGAATTAAGACTTTACGTGTTTGATATTTTAGACCAGAACAAGAGCATCAACAGAACCGTTACAGAAACATATATTGAAGATTCGAAAACAAACATACTTCAACGTTATTTTATGCTGACTTTCACTTATACTATCAAGAAATACTTTCAGAAAGCTGAAGATAAAAAGGGGTCTTAACTCGTATGATCTCGCGTTATTACCCATTTGCCATCTATCTTTTTCCATAAGAGAGAATAGTGTCCGCCGATCTCAGAATCTTTGCGTTTTATCAACCATTTCCCAACGACATGTACCGCATCTTTAGAGAGCACTTCCATTCTAATGTTCGTGAACGAAAGATGCCCCATTAACTCAGTACTAGAATAACTCTTTTTATAATTAGCGAGTGTTTGTTTCCATCCATAGGTTATTCCTTTGCTGCCAATGAACATCAAACTGTCATTGTTCCAATAAAAAGCCATAAAGCCATCAATGTCGAAAGAGTTCCATGCTTTCTCCTGAAGGGCCATACAGGCGCTTACTTCACTTACTTGCTTCTTTTGTTTTTGAGAATGGACCTTAAACGATATTAAGATCAGAACAGATAAAAGAAAACCTTTGATGTTCATGTTAAATCTTTATGCCTATTACCAGAATGTCATCCACCTGTTCGCTGCCTTTCATCCACTCTTCGATGAAACTATTCAGGTAATCCTTCTGTTCCTTGATAGATAAATGTTGTATGCTCACCAATATCTCCTTGAATTTACCCGTCATCAGTTTTTTCTTCTTTGGTCCACCGAACTGATCGGCGTAGCCATCGCTGAACATATAAATGGTATCTCCTTTATCCAATTTAATATCGTGCTGCTCAAATTCCTGTTCGTCCTTGGTCAATCCTCCAATGGCCACTTTTGTTGCTTTGATCTCATCAACAATATTGGAATCCTTTTTGATCACCCACAATGGTCTGTTTGCACCGGCGTAAGAAATAGTTGCAGAACCATTTGTTCTTGTTGGTATGGCACATAAACATAGATCCATGCCATCGCGCGTAGAGTTGGTGTCGTTAGACTGACGCAATGCAGACTTCACTCCTTTGTTAAGTTCTGTCAGGATCTTTCCGGGCTCTGATGTTACATCCACAGCATCTTTCAATTTCTCATAACCGATCATGCTCATGAACGCACCTGGCACGCCATGTCCCGTGCTATCTACCGAAGCAATGTACACTTTACCGGACACCGCATGTCTGTCTGAGAAGAAATAAAAATCACCGCTTACAATGTCCTTTGATTTGTACAAAATAAAATAATCGCGCAAATACTGATCGATCTCTTCAGGAGGCGGTAAAATGGCGTGCTGAATGCGCTTGGCATATTGAATACTTTGCTCCGTTTCAATATTCTTTTGTTCAATTAGCCTGCTCTTTTGTTCGATCTCATGTTTTTGCAAGGAGATCTCACGCGATTGTTTTTCTAATAATAAATTTGCCTTTTTCTTTTGCTGGAAGTTTCTGTAGATGAAGAATGCGAAAAGCACCATTAAGGCGAGTCCCCCTACTAACACCCATGTGAACAACATCTGTTGCTTGAGTGCGTCATCCTTGATCTTTTTCTCCATCTGCGCATAACTCAGCTCCTGCTGCTTTTTTTCGTTCTCGGCCTTTGATTGGGCAAGATCGATGTTCGAACGGTTAAGGGCATTCTGTTTCTCCTTTAATTCATACTCCTGCATTTTACGTAAAATGGCAAGTCGTTCAAATTCCTTTGCATTTCTTTCAGCTTCCAATTGCTTCTTTTCCAACTCCGCCTTTTGTTGTTCGAACTTCAGGTCTTTAATGCGCTTGTCTTGTTCTGCAATGGCGAGGTCCTTCTCTTTCTTCTCTCGTTCCAATTTTTGAGTAAGAAGTTCTGCTTCTTTTTTCTTGATCTCGGCTTCCTTAAGTTCCTGTGCCTGTTTCAACATGTTGATCTCGGCCATTTTTTTCTCGGCCTCCATGCGTAAGTTCTCGATCTCTAATTTTTTATTATCATCAGCAGCCTGTGCAAGTAAGAACTTTGTTGACTCACTGATGCCTTTTACTTGTTTAGTGAACAAATTCACATAAGCCCCATCAGAGGTAAAGCGTTTCTTTCGCTTGTTAAAATAGATCTTGCCTGCTGGTTTATTCAATAGTAACGTCATAAAATCACTGCCAATGGTGTTGGCAAGATTATCTGACATTGACACTTTCCATTTCTCCAGTTTGTAAACTGACGTATCGTTCAAATTGTGAACGTTGGCATCGAGTATGATGGTATGGTCATTGAACTCTTCTTTTGTAAAACGAATGGTGTAAGGCAAGTTAAGTTCCAGCTTCATGGTAAAGGTGCCATCCGAATTATTGTAGAAATCGAACAGCTCATAATTATCCAGCATCACTGTGATCTTAACATTGCTTATCGGCTTCCCAAACTTATCAACCTTGCCACTGAATGACAGATATGAATTCTTATTCATGTATGATGAATTCTTGCGGACCTTGTTCCCATTAATATAGTAAATGAAATAATCCCCGTAAAAATCCTTACCCTTTAAGATCACTTACAATATAAGAATGCCATCAACCGTATAAAATTTAGCAGGCCCATTTGGTTCATCATTCTTGTAGGTGATCTCATATTCTAATTTACCGGAACTGTGATAGGCTTTCCAAACGCCAGTTTTAGCATTGTTCTTAAAATACCCGTCCTCTACGATCTGATTATTCTTGTAAAACCTGTAATTCTTCCCTTTTTTATCCTTTCCGCGCAGTACCCAACGCCCTTCCTTTGTGCTATTATTCTCGATCACATTTACCGTATCACTCAAATAAATATCGTAGGAGGTCCAATTTGGTCTTTGGGCCTTTGCATGGTATATAACCACAGATAATAGTATGAGTATCAGTCGCTTCACAGCCCCATAAATATAACGAATTTTTGAATAAATAAATTAATGATTATCTTTGATGCAGTTCTTTAATTAAC
This sequence comes from Bacteroidota bacterium, assembly GCA_036822555.1. Classification (GTDB taxonomy): domain Bacteria; phylum Bacteroidota; class Bacteroidia; order B-17B0; family Aurantibacillaceae; genus Aurantibacillus. Next base: position 11,345 of record DAISHL010000027.1, read on the forward strand.
ATATCAAGATAGGCCGTGTGAAACGCCCGTTGACGCCTTACCAACCCTTGATGAAGTAGTAATTACGAATGACGAAATGCGATTTATTCTAACTTCGAAGTTCTAATTCTAACTTCTTCAAAGAAGGTGGGAATTCGTCTCGCTGTGCGGGAAAGATAAGTCGGAGCAATAAGGATATAAATTAATAACAAATAACCTGATCCCTTCCGACAAAAAACGTGAAGGGTTTTTTATTTTATGAGCAATATACATTCGGAACTTGAAAAGCGCATTTTATTGATCGATGGGGCCATGGGTACCATGATCCAGCAATACAAACTCGAAGAAAAAGATTACCGAGGCAAACGCTTTGCAACCTGGCATAAGGATCTTAAAGGCAATAACGATCTGTTGTCAATAACGCAACCACAGATCATTAAAGCCATCCATAAGGAATATCTGAAGGCGGGTGCAGACATTATTGAAACAAATACCTTCAGCGGCACCAGTATTGCCATGGCCGACTATGATATGCAGGAACTGGTGTATGAATTGAATTACGAGTCCGCCAAGATCGCTAAAGAAGCTATCCTTGAATTTCAACGCGAAAATCCTGATCAGGCAGGCATCTCTAAATACGTTGCAGGAAGTATTGGCCCTACCAATCGTACACTTTCCCTTTCGCCTAACGTGAACGATCCCGGGTACCGTGCAGTAACGTTTGATGAATTGGTGGAGGCATACACCGAACAAGTAAAAGGACTTGTGGAAGGCGGATCCGATCTTTTACTTATTGAAACCATATTTGACACCTTGAATGCCAAGGCCGCATTGTTTGCGATACAGAACTATTGCAAAAGCATCAATAGAAAAATGCCTGTAATGGTCTCAGGTACTATCACCGACGCCAGTGGCAGAACACTTTCGGGCCAAACTACAGAAGCATTCCTGAACTCCGTATCACATGTGGAGTTGCTCAGCATTGGCTTGAATTGCGCTTTGGGCGCCAAAGACATGAGACCATATCTTGAGGAGCTTTCTACCAAGGCACCTTTCTTTGTGAGTGCTTATCCTAACGCAGGTTTGCCGAATCAATTTGGGGAATACGACCAGGATGCCCATGAAATGGGTCATCAGATCGAGGATTTTTTAAAAGCGGGCTTTAAAAATATTGTTGGTGGCTGCTGCGGTACCACGCCATCGCACATCAAACGCATTGCAGAATTGGCCAAAACCGTATCCCCTCGTAAACGTCCGAAAGCAGATACTTTAATGCACTAACGCGGATTGGAGCCATTGCCCCTCAGACCTGAAAGTAATTTTTTAAATGTTGGTGAGCGCACCAATGGTACAGGTTCAAAGAAGTTCCTGCGATTGATCAAGGAAGGGAACTATGAAGAGGCGCTATCAATAGCCCGCGAACAGGTAGAAGGCGGGGCTCAGGTAATTGACGTGAACATGGATGAAGGGATGTTGGATAGTGAGCAATGCATGACGCGTTTCCTTACCCTGATCGCTTCTGAACCAGATATTTCAAGAGTTCCAATCATGATCGACTCTTCAAAATGGTCGGTGATCGAAGCTGGATT